>JAYYRF010000697.1:0-6521 GCA_036127535.1 Myxococcota bacterium
AGAGCCGTAGTGTTTTGGA
This sequence comes from Myxococcota bacterium, assembly GCA_036127535.1. Lineage (GTDB taxonomy): Bacteria > Myxococcota_A > UBA796 > UBA796 > UBA796. The sequence continues at coordinate 20 of JAYYRF010000697.1, forward strand.
TGGTTGTATTTTGTAGGGTAACATTGCAAGCGCGTCCAAAAATACCGCCACCTTCTATTGCCGAGCCAAACGTAATTGCTCCGTTGCTATATGTTAGATCTACGCCGAATGTGCACATTAAAGCAGGGGGGCAATCTATGCATACCTCTTCCGGATGAGTGGCGTTCGAATAGATGTTGAGGTTGTCAATCGAAACATTCTGATTGACATAGATGAGTATATTTCCGTTCAGCTGCGTACCTTCTTTGTGGTTCAGCATATCGACCGAGGCTTTAAATTCGATATTCATGTCGAGGGTTTCATAGCAGTTATGCACGACGCCATCTTGTTCGAAGACAATGTCTTGGTCGGGTTCATAATAGACGATTTCAGAGCCGCTAAGGAGATACATTTCGTCGATGGTGTCGACCTGCTCATCGCAATTGTTGTCGATCCCATCACAATAGTCGGCCATCGCAGGATTGATTTGTGCGTTGTTGTCGTCGCAATCCAGACGGTTTGAAGGGCTTGGATCGTTTGGGCAACCGTAAATGGTTAGAGAAGGAGCACCGTATCCATCTCCATCTTCATCGGGAATGAGCGCTACGAGTTCACTGGGATCCAAGGTTTCATCAGCACTGTCAATCAGACCATTGCAATTGTTATCGTCTTGGTCGCATATTTCGATGGCTGTTGGATTAATCTGCGCGTTGTTATCGTCACAATCTTCGTTGTTCGCGACGAACCCGATGGCTGCAGAGCACGATTGTACACTGTTGGACGGATCGCCGAATCCATCTTCGTCAACATCTCTGTACCATGTTTTATCGGGCAGTAGGTTTTCATCTTCATCATCGATGTACGAATCACAATCATTGTCGATACCGTCACAAACCTCGATGGCGTCCGGATGAATTTCCGGGTCGAGATCGTTGCAGTCTACGTCGTTGAAAAATCCGTCTTCATCGTAGTCTTGCACGATGGGTTCCGGTTCGGATTCGAGGCCGGTATCGGGTGCGTTCGTATTGCCGCAGCCATATAGAACGATTGAAAATATAAATAGCATGGAACCTTTCGCCTTCAACGGTGGAATTATAGCGTTTTCCGCTTTGCTTTGCATCTGTATTTCACCGGCTATGGTTCCATGCCGGGTAGGGAGGGCAGATAATCGAATTGCGCAAACCAAAAGCCGAGGGGTGTTTTTGCTTCCCACACCACGTGTTGCGAATCGTCGAGCAGTTGCAAATGACCAATGGAGCCCCAATTGACCATTCTGTAACCGTTCTGGGTATCCGTTATTTCACCGAGATGCCGAACGTTGTATTGATAATCGGAACCGTGCTCCCATACCTTCTGAAGAATCTTTTCGTCTTCTCGAATCACATATTCTAGGGCGCGGCTATAATCTCCGACCGTAGACATCAAGAGAAGGGTATCGTTCTCTCCCATTTGCGGTGCATGCGGATAGGAAAAACGAGACAAACCGGGTTGAAATTGGAATTCGTTATCCACGGAGCCATGACCACCGATGGTTTGTAGAATGCTTCCGTTCCGATCAATCTCCAAAACGATATCCGCACTGGCCATGGAGAGCCAGTAGCTTTCCGATTCGGCGTTGTATGAGATGAAATTGGTGTGCGTCCAATCATGTCCTTGTGGGTAGAACGTAGAATCAAAATATTCGGATTCGAAGAGCGTTAAATTACCCCATGTACTAAAAATTGTGCTCTGGCTTCCATCGGGACTAATCTCCACAATCTTATCGCCGCATACCGGGCCAAACATTTCAGTATCGCGTGGGTCTAGAGCAATATAGGTCAAGGTTCCATCCGGTAATTCCGTGAACGTGTGGTGAGCCATGGGCGTTTCGATCTGCCGTATGGGTGTACCATCCAGTGCCAGTTCATGGATATGACCACCATCGACGTTTTTATCTTTCGAAAAGCGATTGAAATAAATCGATTTTTTATCTTGCGAAAGTCGGGAGTCTATGCCGCCGTGGTTGTCGTCAAATTGCTGAATCTGCCATAGAATTCGACCTTGCATATCGAAGATGACAAGACGTTCTGGTGGACCAAAAATCGTGCCCAAAAAGTAACCGCTGATATCATCTCGGTACGGGTACACATCCATACTTGGAGCAGAGATGGGAAAGGAACCCGTACGGATATTCAGCGTGCTTTGGTAGGAATTCGTATCGGTTTGCGCGCTGATTTCGATTTCCACATCTTTTTGTTGTGGAATTCCCAAAATGGGAACCCTTACCGTGCCGGGAGACGGAAGTAGAACCGGTTTGGTTTGCACCGACTCATCATCGAAAAAAGCCTCCACGCGGATTTGACCCGATTCTGAAAGGGTCAGATCCAGATTGACCACGGTTGGGATCTCCTCGGAGATCGATGCTTCTGCGGTGAGAGAACCAACCTGCGTCGCTGTATTTGCGGAGTCTTCTATTTTTGAGCCCTGACAGGCGATGAAAATCAACAGCATGGTTTTAATATGGGTAGCGAGATTATGTGTGATGCAATTATACAATATGATATATCTCAACAAAAGGAAGGAGCCTGAGATGAATCGCACTACGGCAGAATTTTTATCCAAAACCCATTACTTTGCTCACGCTTCACGGACGGAAATCGAAGCGTTCTTACCGAATTTTGAGTCTCTTTCCCTTTCAGAGGGGGAAACTCTTTTTTCTGAAGGAGATGAGGATTCCGCTTGGTACTTGATTACGAAAGGATCGGTATCCATATTACGTTCCGGAGCAGACGGTGGAGCCCATATTTTGGCTGAACTCGGTCAGGGCGAAGCCTTCGGAGAGATGAGCCTCTTGGAAAAAAGACCCCGAATGGGAACGGCCATGACCCTGCAGAGCACTGAACTTCTCCGTTTGCGCGGAGAAACCTTTGAAAATCTCCTCAAAAATGATTCCATCGCCGTCGGTATACTCAGAGCGATGGCCATCGCGCAAAGTCGTCGCTTGCGGGAAATGACGTTTATCCTACAAGATTTGACCGAAGCGGATATGGTACAAAATGTTTTGCCCAATGTTGGTCCTTTGGACGTCAACGCCGTTATCCGAGCCGGTCTACTTTTCAACTAGATTATCGCTCTAGGGCTTTTTAATATTGCTCTACAGCGGTTCCACATCGTAGAGTTCAAGTCCGGGAGCATTCTGCAAGGCAAAGTTGAGCGACCAACTGCTTTCCGATAACAACACGGGCTGTTCGTTACGGTCGCGAAGTACGGGATAGTCTCTTCGGGCTTCTAGCCACTCGAGCGCCTCTGGTGAACCTCCGACCCAACGGGCAACCTGAAAGGGGAGCATTGTAATGTCGGCATTGACTTTGTACTCGTTTCGCAGTCTTTCCTTCAATACCTCGAACTGTAGCATACCGACAGCACCGAGATAGGGATCATGGCGACCGATTTCTGGTCGATAGAAGAGTTGGATTACCCCCTCATGACTGAGTTGTGTTAGACCTTGCGTGAGTTGTTTCCTGCGCATGGGATCTTTGAGAACCGTTCGGGCAAAGAATTCTGGGGCAAAACGGGGAATGCCCGTAAACTTGATTCTTTTACTCTCTGTGAGTGTGTCTCCCAAACGCAACTTACCCGGATCGTACAGGCCGACGATGTCACCGGGAAATGCCTCTTCTACAATCGAGCGCTCTTGTGCGAGGAAGCTATGTGGTTTGGCAAGTCGTATCTTTTCGTTGTTGCGTGCGATTCTCACATCCATGCCCCGGGCAAACCGACCGCTTACGACACGCATAAAGGCAATCCGGTCGCGATGTTTGGGGTTCATGTTGGCCTGTACTTTGAATATGAAGCCTGAAAACTCTTCGGTTTCGGGTTCGATAAACATTCCCTCGGTCGTTTCACGCTTTCGCGGCGGAGACGCCTCGGCCGCCAGAAATTCGAGGAGGGGTTCTACACCAAAATTACTGAGCGCGGATCCCCAAAAGACAGGTGAGATCTCGCCGGCTAAAAATCCTTCTGTTGTAAATTGATCGCCAGCATCCTCAACCAATTCAATCTCCTCTGCCACTTGCTCGTGAAGTTCTTCTCCCAAAATGTCGACCGTATCTTTAAAGTCGATGATTTGGGTTTTCGCCTGCTTCGTACCGTGTCGAGAGCCCTCGAAAAGATAGGCCTTTTTGGTGCGCAGATCGACGACACCTTTAAAATCGCTGCCCATTCCAATAGGCCAGTTGAGCGGTACGACCTTTAAGTCGAGTGTGCTGGAAATCTCGTCGAGCAGGGTTAGGGGATCCAATCCAAATCTATCGAGTTTGTTCATGAACGTTACGATGGGAAGCTTTCGCATTCGACATACTTCAAAGAGCTTAAGCGTACGCGCTTCCACTCCTTTCGCGTGGTCGATGAGCATGACCGCGGAGTCTACGGCAGCGAGTACACGGTATGTATCCTCTGAAAAGTCCGCGTGGCCTGGGGTATCCAAAAGGTTGAGAGCCGACCCGAGGTACTCGAACTGGAGAACCGAACTCGTGATGGATATGCCTTTGTCCTGTTCCATCTTCATCCAGTCGGAAACGGCGTGGCGCGATGCCTTTCTGGATTTGACAGACCCAGCCAGATGAATGGCTCCGGAGTACAGCAAAAGCTTTTCCGTCAGCGTGGTCTTCCCTGCGTCGGGGTGAGAGATGATTCCGAATGTCCTTCTGCGGGCTGCTTCTGATGCGATAGTCATGTGATTGCTCCCATTTTCCACCACTTATAACGCATGGAAAGGAGAAGAACAATGCGGTAACGGGATCAGATTTTTATGGTAACCCCTTCCCGAGCACCGAAAACGACACCGGAGTAGCTGAGCTTGACGGCTCTTGTGCGGCAGGCCTCGATTTTTTTATCTACGAGCTCGTCGCTTTGCATTGGGTCGTGGTGCGTGATGGCAACGGTTTCGATATTTGCGGCATATGCCAACTCCACAATTGTGGTTGCCCTCGGGTGACCCCAGTGAATTTTTTTCGGGTATTCTTCGTCTGTGTATTGACCGTCTGCGATCAGTAGGTTGGCATCTCTACAAAATTCGACGAAAGCGGGCGGCGAGTGACGATAGATACTGGGGTCGGCCATGGTCTCCTCACGATTAACGAGCAGCAAGTCCAATTCGTTGTCCGTAGAATAGACAACCTTCTTACCGGCACACTCGATGGAGAAAGCCAATGAACCCCCCGGATGCTTGGTTTCAAAGTATCCGACCTTCACCTCTCCGATCATTTTGCTACCGCCGTTGAGGTGGTCGGGTAAGATCTTTGCTCCGAGATCGCTGAATTGTACCGGGAAGTAACGATCCTGCATTTGACCATTGAGGAGTTCGTATATCTCGTGTTCTCCTTCGCGTTTTCCGTACACCCGCATAATGGTGGTTGGATTGTACGCAAGGCTGAAGAAGGGAAAGCCTTGAATATGATCCCAGTGGGAATGGCTGAAGAGCATGTGTGCATGCACCGGTGATACACCGCGCTTGAGCAGATCGGCACCCAGGGCTCGCAAGCCGGTACCGGCATCAAGTATGAAGAGTTTTTCACCTACGCGAACTTCAATACATGCCGTATTTCCCCCGTAACGCTGTGTTTTAAAACCGGGCGTAGGAATGGAGCCACGAACACCCCAAAAAGTTACAAAGACGTCCACTGTACACCTTGATGATATATAAAAATGAGATCTCCGATTTGAATCGTATCCCCGTCGCGCAAAGAAGCGGAGAACACTTTGATTCCATTCAAAAAGAGACCGTTATGGCTATTGAGATCCTTGCAGATCATTTCTCCCTCGTCTCGATATAAGGACAAATGCTTACGGGAGACCATATTGGATTTTAGTTGGAGGTCGGCTTCTGGACTCCGACCCAATACGGTACGATTTTTAGACAAGATATACTTTTTCGGTGAACCTGGTCCTTGTATTAAGGAAAGTATGTCTCGCCGGGTAATCGATTGAACCGAGTATAGTGATTCTACACCGATTTTGACTGTTCCATCTGAATACTTACTCATAATGCTCGTTTGCGAATGGGATGCATTTAATATTTTGCACGAAGTGTATTGACTCGGTCAAGATGTTTATCGATTCCTTTTTCAATTGCAAAAACACAAGACTTTACTATGGTCAATTAAACCGGACTGCTCACAAATAACGGTATTTTTTGAATCCGTCGAATGTCATTCCGATTGTGCGGCCGCGATCAGTTTCTCCTTGAGTTCTGTATAATTGTTTGGGTCATTCAGATTGTGTTCCGTAAGATTGTATATCTCCATTATTTCGTTCTGTTTGTTCAGAATGAAAACATCACGCCAATCTCCCCCCCATTGCTCCCAAATAAGAAGCTCGGTGCTGTCTCCAACCATGGGAAGACCGTGTTCTTCTGTGAAGCTGGAGATACCACTCTCTGCACCGATTTTATTGATGGATAACAGTGCAATGGGAAGATCTGGATACTCTGTTTGAATCTCCGCTTGTAGTTCCGTCAGGCGGTCAAACTGACCGCGGCAGTATC
>JAYYRF010000698.1:0-4872 GCA_036127535.1 Myxococcota bacterium
CGCGTAGCAAACAGGCACTATATCAAACCCGGGTTCCGCATTCGAGATGTTGGACTAAGACTGGTAAGAACAGCAGAGTAGTGTCTACAAGAGTGCTTCTTGTATGTTTAAGGTCAGCTCCGATAGCTGATCGAGGGCTTCTTCTGGAAGGTCTTCAAATTGAACGGCAATTTCAAAAACCTCTTCGAGGATTTCTATACATCGGACGACCCTAGCCGTTGCACGCCAACGCTTTTCGTTTTCTCCGATCCCAATTTCAAGGAGAAGCATGGTTCCTCGATCCAAAACCGAAGGGGTTTCAAAACTGAGGCCGCCTAAGGAAAAGTTCATAAAGGGTTCGGGGGTGAGCCAATCTTCTGTTACAGATCTTGAATTGCTGAGCCACTGTTTTCGTGCAAGCTCTTCTTCCAAATGCTGGATGGGGAGATATTTGACGGGGATGTTTCCATAATGTCTCGGAAAGCTTCGTTTGTCTCGTTGATGGATTTGTGCGAATTGCAGTTGCAATTTATCTTGAACGAGATCGTAATAGCTCAAAGAAAGCATCGGACCATCTTGATCGATGAAATTCAAAATGATCTTCGCTCCCAACGGTAGGGATATCTGTGGCGAATCGGACAGTCTGACGACCAACAGGTCGTCCGTACCGTCTGTTGCTATATTCAGAGGCATTAATTCACCTTGCAGCCACTTTGGAGGCTGTTCATTGAATAGCAATACCTCAACTTTAGCCGGAAGGATTATATCGGAAAAGAGTTTTTGAATTTGGAGGTCTATGAGAGACATGATTTCTCCGCGATATGGTATGAATAAAATTCTATGCAAAATTCAGTCAATTGACAAGTTCTTTGAAGTATTTTGTTTTGATATTCGGGTATTGTGTGGAACTCTTAAGTGATTGACAACGGAATTCGTCGTTCGATTTGACAATTTTTGCTTTTTTGCTGACAATTTTTGTCAATAGAATGACTTTTTACATTCAAATTTTGGGTCATAGAGTATTTGTGAGATTGGATAACCTATCTGTCAAATCAATTTTAGGAATGAAATTTGCAAAGAGCGAACATGCTTGATTTGAAGAGGGATAATGTTGAGTTCTACAACAAAGCGACAGCTGGTTATTGTGGATGGCGTTTCATAACTATGCATTTTATTGTTTTGTTGCCCCATTGTGTGGTCAAATCAAGTAGGCAGCGAAAGCTGCCTTTTTCCTTTTGATTACCATGGTGGACGTTCAGGCGGCTTCGTATTCGTCTTCTTTCTTTGCTGAATTTGAAATTCACATCGTAGACCCGCATACCATGCCTCAAGTGGTAGCAAAAGAGCGCCTTCGGCCGTTATGCGAAATTGTGGCGTCAATAGAAACAGCGCAGCCATATCCAATTCATGTCCTTCCTCTTCGATGGCATCTTCCTTCGCAAAGACGTACCCGACGCGAAGGGCGGACTTTTGACTTTGGAATTGCAACATTCCTTGAGCGTAATGACCATTTGAAATGGAGCTTTGTTGTGTACTGCTCGGATTGTTGTGAAGTATCTTCCGTGGTACATACTGTGTGAGATACAACAATCCAACCGGATTATTTCTGTGTTTTCGAAAGTTTGTGTTGGAGTGGAAACGACCCAACTCCAATCCATATCCCAAAGAACCATTTTGGGCTTTTAGACGAAGTGCGCCTCCGTGAGACGAGCGTAGATTTGATTCAATCCACGAGAGTCGATACAAATATTCTCCCTCTAAGAAAAGTTTTTCCATGAGCTTTAGTTGGACGTAAGCGTCTATGGGGTAGCCCCATTCTCCTTCTTTCCAATCCGGAGCAAAGAGCAGTCCGGCTTTTCCATAGGGTAGAGAAACCAATACCCCGTTGAGTAGGGTTGCTCCCCCTTCTCTTTGATAGATCGAGAGAAACTCATTCCGTAGAATCCAGTATGCAGTCGAGAAGAGAGTAATCTGAACCTTTTTGGAAGCGATCGGCAGGGGGGAATAGGCGACACCAAATCCGGCGTACGTATCATTCCAAGTACTGTTACCAAACCAAGAAGGTAAGCTACGGTCAGAGTAAAAGAGACCGAGTCCCCAATTAAATTGCTGCGTTCCCAAGCTGAGTCGTAGATGTGGCCGTTCGTACGAAACCCGAACTTTATTCGGCCAAATCTGAAACTCCGAACGATGTATGGGCTGCAGAAACTCTCCTTCTACGCTGTAGGCGTCACCTTGCAGAAGGTGATTGGTCACTTCTACACCAAAGTCCCAGTTTATCGATTGGTTTTGCTGGTGTCGATATTGGAAAGAAATCGATCCTGACAGCCATTGCTCCTGCTCATTGCTCTGAACATCAGAGAGCGTAAAGGGGGCGAGCCGATGGTATTGAATGATGGCATGGGATTGGAAGTCATCCGCCCATGTACTGGCACAAAGGAAAAGGAGCATCAGAGTTGGGAGAGTAGTCCAGTTTGTAGGGTTTGGATTCGAATTTTACAATCTTCCTCGACCTTAGTCCATTCTGATAGCGTAGAAATCGCCCTTTTTACTTCAAAATAAAATTTGATTTTGGGCTCGGTTCCCGATGGGCGTACAATAACGCGTTCATCGTTGTCCAAGAAGAAGACAAGGACGTTGCTCTTGGGTAGTTCGACGGTTTGGATATCCCCCGTACGCATATTCTTTACCGTACCGTGTAGAATATCTCTTTGTTCGATTACTTCTGATCCCGAAAAAGACTTTGGAGGGGTATTGCGAAAAGAATCCATCATCGCAGAAATCTCTTTTTTGCCGGCGCTGCCTGGCTTTTTGATGCTTTTTTGGGCAGAGATGGCAAATCCGTGTTTGCGGTAGATTTCGAACAGAAAATCGATGAGCGTTTTGTTTTGGGATTTTGCATAGGCCACGAGATCGCAAATTAATAATGCAGCAGAGACGCCATCTTTATCGCGTGCCACGGAACCGACCGAGTATCCCAAAGCCTCCTCGAAGCCTATCACAAATTCTCCGTCTCCTCGATCGTGAACAATCGCTTGGTTGGCGATCCATTTAAATCCAGTAAGCGTCTCTTTGTAGTCAGCATCGTACTCTGTGGCTATATCTTTGAGCTGAGAAGACGATACAATGGTGGTCGCAACCATCGGATTTTGCCATTGACGAAAGCGCAGGAGATCGTTGGCGAGTAAGAGGCCGACTTGATCTCCGGTGAGCTTTTGGAATGTATGATCGACACGAATGGCGACAGCGAGTCGATCTGCATCCGGATCATTTGCGATAATGACATCGGCTTGTTCCCGTTGTGCAAGCTCGAAGGCCAAGGACATAGAGCCGTCTTCTTCGGGGTTGGGAAAGGGGGCAAAGGGGAAATTGCCGTCGGGTTCAAATTGCTCCTTTACCAAATGTAAGTCGGTATGTCCTGCGCGACGCAATGTCCTTTCCACCCATGACCCACCGACACCATGAAGCGGTGTGTAAACAATTTTGATTCCGGTCTCTTGGTGGACGCGCAAAGATTGTACCGCGTCCATATATCCCGTAGAAATCGCCTCGGGAACAATATGTTGTTTGGTTGTTGCGTTTGGTTCCGGTGGTGGGAAGGGAAGGGTGTCAATGATCTGAGATATACCCTTGTCGTGGGGGGGGATAATTTGTGCTCCATTTGACCAGTAGACTTTATAGCCGTTGTCTTTGGGGGGATTATGGCTGGCCGTAATCATTACGCCCGCGGTGGCGTTTAGCTCGACAACGGCATGTGCCAAAAGGGGCGTCGGTACGATGTAGGGAAAGAAGAAAACTGTGACGCCTTCCGTTCGGAATGCGGCGCTTGCTATCTTGGCAAAGTGATCGGAGCGTGTACGCGCATCGTACCCGATCACAACAGAAGGGGACGAGTGAAAAGAGCGTATGTACTTTGCAATGGCCGTTGACGTTTGCAAGACCACGGTTTCGTTCATGCGGTTTGGGCCGGGACCCATTTCGCCGCGTAGACCGGCCGTTCCAAATTCCAAACGGCTCCCAAAATATTCTTGTAAAAGTGTGGGGTCTTGCATCGCTTTTCGAATTTCCTCCTTGTATTGAGGATCTCTTTCGTGTTTGAGCCAGGCTTGTGCAATGTTTTTCATGGTGATTCCTATTTTGTGAAGCGTAAAATGAGAGAATGCTTCGATAGAGTTGGCTTATGATATGAATGATGGGAAAGGGTATGGATAGAATGTGAACAATTCTATTGTGTTTCGCTGCGAAACGAATCGCGACGATGTTAAGAATAAATCGGAGTCTGGATTTTCAAAACTCGTATAACCGTAATTTTGATTGAGCAATATGAACATATTCGATAAAAAAAGGAAGAACTGGGAGAAATTTCTTACGCGATTCTCTTCTCGAGTCGGAGTTCACTCGCATCCTTATCGCTACGTAATCCGAATGCACAAAGAAGATGGTGAAGAGTTCTCCCTGTTTCAAATTCAATCTGAGATCGTAGCTGCGGTGCAAAAAAAATCCTGTTTGGAACTTACGATAGTAACGGGAGACAATGCGGAGCACCCCTTAATCCCTCAGCTGATACGATTCGCCATTCGCTTAGGAATACCTACAACCGTGTGTGTAGACGGGAAACTGCACAGTCTTGCATGCCTCTCACTTTGGACGCAGGCGGGTCTGAATTGTTTGGAACTCAGTATGGGGCGAAAGCATGGGGAGGTACAGATCGATACCGTGCCCAAGATCGCGACGCATATGGAGACGTTGAGAGAAGAGTTTAATGTAGATTGGGGCATCGCAATTTACTTTGACGATTGGCCATTGGAAGAAATTGTACCCATTTGGGAAGTTGCACGCGAACAAAACGCATCCTACTTCTCCTTGCGACTCTTGGATGAAGAGGGAGGCCGA
>JAYYRF010000699.1:0-3547 GCA_036127535.1 Myxococcota bacterium
CGAGCATTCAATTGATCCTTGATCCAGAGTCCGAATCTCCCGAAAGCGTCGAGATTATCCGATACATCACACCTTATGGAAAGCAGATGTATAAATACGTTGATATCACGCCAATGGCCTCTTTGCTTCAAGGGAAGCAGACGCTCTCGTCTTGGATCGATACTTGGGTCGGTCCAGGTCATTCTGACGGAGATGGTTGGCGCGTAACAACGCAGTTTATCTTTTATCCCGGGCCTCCCGCCGCCGCGGATGAGGTCATTAATATCTGGGGGCGTCGCAACATCACGGTCGGACAGTTGGGGGAAGGGGAAACGGTGGCCGATCAAATTGCCGAACAGACCTTTTCCATCCCTGCGGATGCGACGCGTGTAGAGGCGCATTTGGTGACGACCGGACATTCGTTTGGCAATACATTGAATTGCGCTGAATTCTGTGAAATGCGTCATGACCTCTACATCAATGGAACGATGCACAGTGTGAATCCGTGGCGAAGTGACTGTGAGGAAAATCCGGTGAGTCCTCAGTTTGGATCTTGGGAACACGATCGAAACGGTTGGTGCCCGGGTGCGGTATCGATCGGCGACGTGATCGATATTACCGACTCGGTTGATATCGGTGGAGAGAATACATTGAATTTCGATATCCTTCGCGGAAACGGAGCGGTTTACAATAATGTCAGCCCGGTGGACTTGCTTCCCTACACCATCTTGAGTTTGAAACTGTATATTTATCGCTGACCGATGGTCAATGGCTCCGTTGGATGTGGAGTGGTCAGAAAAGTATTTCTCGTGGGCAGAGATCTCATATATACTATGAGTACGCATGAAAAATGGAGGTTGTCATGTCGTTAAAGCTGTGTTCAAAGTGTCATCTGCATTATCACGGGGTAGACGGTTCTTGCCCGCACTGCTCACTTCCCAAGCGAAAGGGCGGTAAGAGTATCGGTTTGGCTCTGCTGTTGGGCATTGGTCTGAGCGCTTGCGGTGACAAAACATCAGACACCGCAGATACGGCGAGTGGGGACACCGCGGAAACCGGAGATATCACCCCGGAACCCTCTGAAGAAGAGGATTATGGTGTCCCTGAGACCGACAATACCGGAGAGATTTGGACGGGTGAATAGGTTTCGGCTTATCATTGCGGGGCGTGGCCGCCATTCCGAAGAAACAGCCGTGCAACATTGAGGAACGCAGCAGGGCTAGCGCTCATCATCCCAGCGAGATTCGATCCAGTTTTGGAGAGAATCCTTCTCCGATGCGCTTCGCAGGTTTTGAAAGAGTAATTCTCGAACAGAAGGGAACGCGTCCGGGTGATCTTGATGGAGGTGCTCTAAAATGGCGCGTGCCATAGACTCCTCGTTACTCGCTGGTGGCTGGTCAGACAGATCGATCTTTTCGACGATAATCAAGTGAACATTATTCTTGAGTTTCGATTGTGCGATCTTTCCAAACGTCCATCCCGACCCGTCTTGAACCGCAGATACAATGGGATAAGAACTGATGAGTTCTTCATCAGCTCTTGTCGATTCGGGTGCATCGAAGAGGTCGAGATCCGGTATTCGAACGCCCGGATAGGTGTTCTTTTCCGGTGGTGGAATGCTGTGCTCCTCCAGCATATTAATACAGCGCCAAGTACCATGAATCCAGTCATTCCCGGTATTCGTGCACAAAATAAGGCGCATTCCATACGGAGAGCGAATGATCATCGAGGCGAGATCCTCCACTTGGAGTTTCCCTTGTGTATTTCCGGCAGGGAAAATGCGCAGAATACTCTTCTTGCCGGAAAAGTTTCGTCCACTGTATGCGACGATATCGCAACGTGTATATTGAGCCAATTTTAGTTTGATGGGCATGAGAACTCTCTTTGGTGTTCAAATCTATTTACTGCGTTCGTGTAGGCTTTCAAGTTCCTTTTGTGTCGGAACATCCAACCAACGGTGTAGAATTCTGCTGTTCTGCACAAAGAGCATAACGGGAGGGGTGCCGATTAAATGAAAAAAGCGATCGCGTGGAATATGTGCTATCGGTGTGAATCGTTTTAGAGAGGTTGGGGTCTGTTGCGGCGTTACAATGGTGTAGGACATTTGGCGCTGTTGGAGGAATTCCAAGGTAGGCAACCAATCGTCACATCCTTGACAGTCCGAAGTGAGAAACACAACGAAGCCGTGTTTCATCGGGATAGACTCTTCGACCAACTGTGCACCGATACGTATTGGCGAGAGGTCAAATAGCGGTTTTTGGGCGGATCTTCCGGATAAAAATATACCGACAATCGAACCGATCAGAGCCGGTTGCAAAAAGGAAGATTGGCAAGGGCTCTCATTCCAGCACCCGATCAGAATGACGATGGAGAGAACGTTAATCGATATGCTTTGAAGTGGTGATAAAGAGAGCGAAGGGCCATAGCATCCGCAGTACGAATGATTGCGGATTACATACAAAAGTACGGTTCCCACCGAGAAGAAAACCAACGCCCCGATGGCAGTTGCGAATACAAGGCTATCGCAAGTGCTAAAAAAAATGGCAAATGCGAGTGCCCACTCTACACCAATCACGATGATGCAAATGGTCGGAACGAAAATACGCGGTACAAGTCGAAGATTGGATACAAAACGAAAAAAATATCGGGCATCGATGCTTTTGGATAGACCGGATATCAGAAACTGTAGGCCGACGAGCCAAGGGAGGAAGCTCATCGGTTCAAATTACGGCATTTCTTACAGCGGAAGTACAATGGTCCCGGTGAATCCCCCCGCCCGTTGGTCGGCATGGGGGGCTGGAAAAACCAGGCTCTTAAACCATCTTTGAGCCGGATCTTACCGCATTGCAAACAGCGTATTGTGGGACGGTATTGCAGCATCACTCACACTGGAAAAAAACAACGCTCACCTCGCCCGCGATCATGTCGACCTCTGCAATGTTGTCATCTCCTGCTGGATACTGCATACACGTTTGCCCGTTGGGTGGTGTAACCGAAATGATGGTGCTCCCCGTCGCGACGTTGGGGAAGGCGACGAACCCGCGAGAGGCCGAGGTAATCGCATTTCCATATACGACGGAATTGGTCAATATGAATGGATCATCGCTTTCACTGCTGATGGCCGCGGCAGCACCCACGGAGGGTAGCAGTTCAGGCGTATCGAGCGCAACGATTAACACCCCTTTGCTCTCGTCGGGGATTAGGGTCGGGGAGAGAAGGCTGTACATTTGGGTCGCAGCGGTTTCGGATGCGAGGAAGCTCACGGCATTATAGTTGATTCGTCCGGAGTACAGATACATGTTGTGGGTCAAATAACCGGGTGCACTGGCCGCAATCACAACTTGTGTTTCTTCTTCGACCAAAACGGTTCCTTGACCATTCCCATCCGTATTGGTGCTTTCTAAAGAGCTGGTCAGCGTCACATTCCCCTTTGGCGTACTCTGTATTGCGTCCAAGAGGGTTAGGGTTGCCAAAACCGGTTTGGGTTGTTCCGCACTGTCCGTCGTTTTTTCGGGTGCGCATCCCAAAAGAATGAGGGCTGTAAATATCATTGATTCGCTCCGATGTG
>JAYYRF010000700.1:0-7198 GCA_036127535.1 Myxococcota bacterium
GGATACCAAAACAGCATTCCGGAACCATCCGTCAGAATATCGACTAAGTCCGTTACTTCTCGGTCGTCTACCGCCGGACAGCCCCATGTAGGCGCCACCATGCCAAATTGATTTACATATTCTGGACGGCTTCCCTCCCAGCCGTGAAAAACGATGAAGCGCTCTCGCACCTTATCATTGTAAGACTCTAAACCGTCTATGCGCATTGAATAGCCGAAGGAACCTGTATATGATTCTGCGGCACGCATCATTCCCAAACTGGATTGGAGACTGTCTGGAGTATTGGAAAACGTGCTTGCGTATCCTTCGTCAGAGGGATCCGAAGATCCCTCCCCGTGCGCTACATGAAGATTGTGCAAAAGCGAATTCGATGCCAAGTCGTAGATCCACATCCTCTTCTCGGAAGAATGCAGCGAAAAGTCGGTGACCGAGTACACAAAGGAATCGAGTTCGTCATTGCTCCAAGCGATATCGAAGGCATGCAAAGCATCACCGGCAACTTCTTCTTCCATGCCCGAAGCGATAAAGTCCTCTTCCGTGGTTAAACCAACCTGCAAAGAGTACACACCTGGTTTTTCGCTTCCGGAAGCATTCACCCATGAGTCTGCCACCACCCAGTATTCACCCGCTGGCAGATATGAACCCGCCAACCAGTGCCCCCGATCGATACAGTCCGCCGAATTCAGTGAACCGAGCAGATGAATATCGACATCGGCACCGCTCTCCATATCGTACAATTCCAACGAAAGAAATCCGTCATGCGGGAGTATAAAACGATACACCACTTCTGCGCCCGACTCGTCGGTGGAAGGAGCACAGCTATAATTATCGAAATCGCGTTTCGAACTCAACGATGTATCTCCGGTGTGCTGAAACGGAAACGACTCAGCACAAATGACGTTTTCCGGACAGGCGGGAATCTCGATTTCCTCTTCCTCGTCTACAACCTCATCGTCCGTATCCGGATCGTCTGTATCGGAACCTTCCTCCTCGATTGACTCTTCGCCTTCATTCGATTCGTCACTGTAATTCAAATCTTCTTTGGCGTCTTGGCACCCGATTCCAACGAATAGCCATATTAGTCCTTGCTTCACTTTTCACCCTGTGTGTTCACTTAAAAACCATCTTCCGTTGCGAAAATGACAGAGTATAATAACATACAATTCAGAAGCATCGAGAGAGTTATGCCCGATTATCAGCAACGAAACAACAACACCAACTCCAATTCTACCAGCAGTTCCCCAGCGACGGAATTTGAACCCGATGAACAAGATTTGGTCGGAAACCAAGCAATCGTAGACATCATCAAGTCTCAAAACGAATCTACAGGGCAAAGAGAGCTCAATCCGAACAAAAATGGGATCGTATTCCTAGGACTCAACCACTTTGCGCACGACGAAGCGAGAAAGCTCAATCAAATCAATCGCGGTCGCGGCGGTGCTGTTGCCGCGAAACCCCAAACAAAGCAAGATCACATACGCAAAGGAGGACAAGAATACGACTTGACCACCGAAGCAGGTGCAGCGATGTATATATCGACGCTCGGTTTGCCGGATCAACTCGCCGTAGATGCCGCCACGTTCTTACATGCGGGAGGAGACAAAGCCCGCGATGAACTCGCCCAATTTATTCGCATCCTGTCGGAAGCGGAAATGGGAGAGAGAAAAATCGATCGCATGGTGCTTTCGGGGCACTCTGTTGGCTCCCAAATTTGGGGAGATGATAACGGGGAAATCAAATTTCAAGAACTCGAGCGATTGGCCGAAATCTTCCCCAACGCAATGGGACAGGTCAAACATTTGATGTTGTCCGCTTGCTACGCCGGTGGTGAGACAAAAATGAACGATCACCGCGACACATTTGCTGGTGTAGAGAGCATTTTTGCCTACCACAAATCCTCTCCCGGAACATGGACGGGAGCGATGGATCACATGGAAGAGTGGGAAAAAGCCACGCGTACCGGCATGGATTCTGCAGGGGTCGACCCTGAACTTGCGAAGGGACACCGCAAAGCGAAAAATGTCTCTACATGGAACATGGAAGACGGATACCAAGGTGGAAAACCCATGCAGTTCCATCAAATCCGGTCGTCTCTCGATTCTCAAGAAAATGTATTTCAAAACTTCAAGTCTGGAAATGAATTGGTCGCCAATTCACAAACGGGTCCTTTGCGCGATTACTACAATATGATCCAACGCGCCATCAATCATCCGCAAGCACCTGCAGAGTACAGAGACCTCATGTCGCAAAGACGCGATATCACGATTCGACTCTTGTACTTCTCGTTAATATGCGAAAAATTCCAGCATCATTACCGAAAAGATATGGAAGCTGACTACGAAGCTGCCGGTGTCGATATGCCAGACTTCAGTAAGATGAATCGCAAAGAGGTTCTCGAGCACATCGAAGATTTTGAATCTAAAACAACCGGAACCCAAGCATTGCAGTTACTTCAACACGGCTTGCGCGATCTCAACAGCGACATCATTCCAACCAGTTGGGTATAAAAAGTACTTTTACTGTAAGCCTTCGCGCACAAACTCCTTCTTTGGATGTACAGACCAAAAGGAGTTCTTATGTTCGCATTCATCTACGGCCTTGCATTTGGCTTCCCGTATCAAAATCACAATACCCCCTTCGATGAAACAATACACAACGTCGAAAATATGGTGCGGAGCGATCAATATCAATCTATGGCTCGTCAAAACGGCCTACGCCTTGTCAATGTGACTTGGGAAGATACTGGCCGCAGTAAAGGCTCATCGGTCGGTCCCAACATATCCGATATGACCATCGGCGTACGGGATAGCCATCAAAGACTCCATCCCATGCCGGTGTATCGTTTTGACAATTTCAGCGACAAAACAGCCGATATTCGCAGCGACCATTTCTTCGTTCGAACCGGTAATGAGAAGGGGGAGTCTTTGTACGACACTTCGCTCAAAGAGCTCCTACAAAATATCGATCAATACCTACATCACGACTGGACTGGCTCTCAAAATGGACTTTGGAATGTACGGGATCAACATGTTTTGGTATCCGCACAAGCCTGCTTCCTTCCAATCCCGAAGGGTGGTGAAGCGATTTTTACACCTGTTCTGTACAACTATCAATCGTCGGTTGGAAATCCAGCCGTGCTCGCCATCGTCGCAACGAGGGAAGGAACCAGTATGCAGGTCGTCGAAAACGATTCTGGATATATGTCTGAAACTCTATTTTTCAATCAAAATGGGGAGCGTGCTCCATTCCAAGCAGCTCGGCTTTCCGATTTCACAGACCAAGGAGGAGACAAAACAACCCCATTTGCTGAAATGACAGCCGACTCCAGTCTCAATGCCGTTCTCATCATTCAGGTACCCCTCAAACATAAAACCAAACCTCGTTTCCCCATGAATTTCGCAACGGAAAGTACGAGTAAATCTATGGCAATGGATTTGGAGTCTGCTAGGTTATCCGATGTTGAAGACGCGGTAATATCTCATGGAGACGTGGAGGGTCCCTTTAAAGAACTCAACGGACTTTCGATTAAACGAGACGATCGCTTTCCAGTGCGGGTTACCGTTCAGTTCTACAAAGCCACTTCTAACGGTACGGTTTCCCATCGAGACATAGAGGAAATACGAGAACAGATCGATCGTGTTTATGCCCAAGGAGATTATGTTGGTTCTTTGGTCACAGACGGACGCACGCAGCGACCGACTGAAATGAAGGCAACCAGCAAAAGCATATGGGCATACCCCATTTGGCAATGGCATAAGAGCTTCTAACGAGACAAGTAGTCTCGATAAAGAAGCGAGATACTCTGATGATGTGTAACCGGTGCCAGGTGCCCTCCTTCTACTATTTTTAGGGTACAGTTTGGAATGGTATTCGCGAGGAGACGACATACCTCCTGCTCGTGTTTAGGGCTGTCTTGTCCCACTGTAAGCAATACCGGAACGCTCACGTTCTGCCAAGTTGAAAGGGGTGTCGTATCCGAACAAAGCCCTTCTACCTCGGTATAAATTTTGGGATATAATTCCCTCCATGCATTTTTTCGCGATTCGGAAAGAGAGCACCAAATTCCCGGTTGATTCCAAAAATCGACAAAGGCTTCTAACCACAACTCTTTCGAAATGTCCTGCAAAAAAAGTCTGTCATACAGTCGTGCAAAGCTTTCTTTGAGCAAAGAGTCCTGCGATGCAGATAAGGCTCCCCATGCAACCGGCTCGTGTAAGATGAGAGAGCGAACATGCTTTGGATAATCCAATGCAAGCTTCATCGCCAAAAAGCCTCCATATGAGTGACCAACCAAATCCAAAGGAGCAGCCTCTTGAAGGAGTAAAGTCGATGCAGCCATATAGTCTATGCGCCAATCTACCCCGGTGTTCTGTGAACTTGGCGCGTAGCCGAGATAATTCAAAGCCAAACATCGTCGATGGGATAATACTCCTTTTAGACGCTTCCACTGTCGTGCAGACATGCCTGTACTGCACAACATTAAAACGGGCGGATTCTCACCTTGCTGGATTTCATAATGTAACCGACTATCCCCGACATTAATGAACGGCATCTCTTCTCCTACGCAGCAAACGGAACCCTGCGTTCAACGACCGATCCGACGGATCGCTTTCATATTCACAACCGATTCGGGCAAAACTCTCACCGAGGTAGTATCCAGCGCCCGCCATAAACGTGCGAGGAAACGCTTTTTCAAAAAATGAATCCTCAACTTCAACGGTTCTCGTCCAAACCCACTCCGATACGCTGCCACTCATATCATACAAACCAAATGCGTTGGACTCTTTTTGACCAACCGGCTGTAATCGCTGATCGCTATTCTCATCGAACCAGCCAACCGTGTCCAATGAATCGGACCCCGCAAATCGACGTTCCACGTTTCCGAGGGCACAGTATTCCCACTCTCTATCCGTACACAGACGATAACCGTCAGCGTTCCAATCCATCACAATCATACGCGCCAGTCTTTCAACGACACGGTCTTGCGGAAGTTCTTGTCGCTTTAAAGCCGACATAAAAAAGGACGGAAAGGAATAGACTGGCTGTAATCCATCTCGTATACTCAAGCGATTGCAGAATACAATCGCATCACACCAACTGATTCTTTCTACCGGCAATGTAGCCCCGCGTATCGAGTGAACTTTATTGCCCATCACATCGTCCCAAAGCGCTTGGATCACCAAGTAAGCACCGACAAAAATAGAATGTTCCGAGTATCCCATCCGACATGTTCCTGGCGGGACGAGAACCATTCTCTGCGCTCGTTTTAAAATTCCTTTCTTTTCCGTTTCATTCAGCATCGTTTTGTACTGATAGGCTCGAAATATGATTCGATCCAAGAGCCCACCACAAAATGGCTCAGAATCCTCCGAAAGATACGACAATCCAACGCGAATGAATTCAGCCTCTTCTTCTACCGACACATTGCATTCTGGCTTTAAATAGAATGCCGACGTCAATATCGAAGCCAACAACTCAGGTGTTTCCATCACCAAGAACCAAAACTCTTCCCATCTGGCTTCCTGCAGCAACCGAATGTACTGCTTCCGTTCGTGTTCCCACGCAGAAGGCTCATACTGGCAACGCTCTCGCCAAACGTGAAGATACCGTTCATACGTCGTACGGGCCAGATGAAAATCCATCGCGCGCTTTAATCCATTTTTTTACGCTGCAGCGTGATGAAATCTACGCCTTCTGTTTTCCCAGCACGACGTTCTACCTCTATCCAGTCCGCATCAGAGAAAACGGGAAAAAAAGTATCTCCTTCGACCTCTCGTTGTACCATGGTCAAAAAAAGACGCGTTGTCATGGGTAAAGCCAACGCATATAGCGTTGCTCCTCCAATGATCATCGGCTCTTTGGGTTCCGAAGACGCTACCGCAAGCGCCTCCTCCAAAGAGTGTACCACAGTCACTCCATCCAAGGCGAGCTTGGGGTTACGCGTTACGACGATATTGTGTCTTCCTGGCAAGGGTCGCCCGATAGAATCCCACGTGCGACGCCCCATAATAATTGGATGTCCCATGGTCACTTTTCGAAAATGACGTAAATCTTCCCGGATTTTCCATGGTAGATCTCCATTTGCGCCGATGACGCGCTGGGGATTCATGGCGACAATCATAGACAACGGTTTCATACAGATACCGCCGCTCGAATGCGTGGATGCGGATTGTAATCGAGCAAGGTGAAATCTTCATAGCGAAAAGCGAACAGATCTTTCACCGCCGGATTTAGCTGCATCTTGGGCAGCTTCCTCGGTTCCCGACTGATTTGCAGGCGCGCTTGTTCTACATGATTGGAATACAGGTGTACATCCCCAAAAGAGTGAACGAACTCCCCGGGCAAAAGATCGCAGACCTGCGCCATCATCATGGTGAGAAGACTATAGCTCGCAATATTAAAGGGCACCCCCAAGAAGACATCCGCACTCCGCTGATACAACTGGCAAGAGAGTTTTCCTGCCTGAACATAAAACTGGAACAGCGTGTGGCATGGCGGTAGTGCAACCTGATCGGACTCCTTTGGGTTCCACCCCGTCACCAAGATGCGACGACTTGAAGGATTGTGTCGAATCAATTCCAATGCCTGCATAATTTGATCGACGCCGTCCCGACGATATTCACCCGTCTCTTTTTTTGTCGCACCAAAATTTCTCCATTGATGACCATATATAGGACCAAGGTCACCCTCTTTTCGACCGAATCGCGCGGTTTGCTCTGCGGTTGCCCATTCATTCCAAATGCGAACCTTCTTTTCCTGCAACGGTGCGACATGTGTCTCACCGCTCAAGAACCACAACAGTTCGTGTATGATAGAACGCAAATGAACTTTTTTCGTCGTTAGAAGCGGAAATCCCTCTTGCAGATCAAACCGCAACTGATGACCAAACAGCCCTATCGTTCCCGTACCGGTTCTGTCTTCTCGGACAGCTCCCTCCGCTAAAATTTTTTCCAACAAGGAAAGATATGTCCTCACTTCTCACCTCTTTTTATCCCTTTCTATAGCAAAACCCATCGCCGTGCACCGTACTCGTCGAAGAATTTTGGTGTTCGACAAAAGAAAAACGGATCCAACACGTGGATCCGACGGTTTGTGTCCTTGAGGCGCTATACGTCGTATTTTCTATATACACCCACGACAACACCTTGTATTTGTGCGTTTTGTGCCGAACTCACATAGATCGGACGCATCGTCGGAT
>JAYYRF010000701.1:0-7559 GCA_036127535.1 Myxococcota bacterium
ATTAAGCTGGGGGTGCGTTGTCGCGCGATAGCTGTGGTTGTTGCTTTGAAGGAAATGCTTGGCCAAATCCCCTGGAGAAAGAATACGGTTTGAAATCCCCACAGTGGGAGTTCGTCTATCCTGAGTGCGTTAAGACCGAAGGGAGTGGTCGGTGTTGGACGTAGATTTCGGTACCTCTGACAAAAACAATCTTAGAGGCGAATGATAAGACGGTGTGGGAAAGACGCCTATAATTTGGTTCCCAATTCGACCTGAAGTATGTTTTGATCGCCCAATGTTGCGCCTGTAACCCGAAGTTGGCCTTTACCAATACCAACCTTGTACGATATACTTGGCATGGGACCGAGGAGCCCCAATCGTATTTGATGAGCACCAAGGGTTCGCGATACGCCAAACTCAGAGGCCAGCATGCAATCCAGAGGGGACATGAGCTGAAATTCGGACGGACGTACCGGAAACCACTGTACGCCAACCAAGCTCAATGAGACATCCCACATCCACGTCTTTCCACCGCTGAGGGCGAGACCCAGACGACCGGTTGTTCGGGCGTCGTACGCAGAGATTCCGTGGTGGTCAGCGAGCATAATGGTCGGAGCCAACTGAAAGGTTTCTTTTTTGATGAGTTGATATCGAAATCCAAGAACGGAAAAGGATTCTAAATCCTGTCCAAAATAGCCCGTATACGAGGCATTCACGGCAAATGCGCCTTGACTGTATGCCCCGGCAAGTCTTGCACTGGGCAGAGGACCGGCTCTCAAGAAGGCCGCACCGCTACCAAGCTGAATATGGCTGTCCATGTTTGCAGCGTGGGGGAGGTTGTAGGTTGGGGAACTGAGAAAAGATAGAGCAAAGATCATTCCGTCTCCTTGGAGTATACGAAAAGGACGTTGTCATCGTATCCGCTTACCGTCATCTCTGTACGAGAGTCTCCGCTTAGGTTTTTAATTTGAAGGGAGCCGGCCTGTGTGAGTTCTGGCTCCAACGTGTGAAGCTCAAAAATACCGGATGAGCTTTGTTCGAACCATACGACCCTTGGGTCACCGTCACCGGATATTAGTATATCCATATCGCCGTCGTCATCGGCGTCTCCGACGGTGAAAATGCCGGGCGCCGCTTGTGTGCTCGGTGTGGCGGAGATGAACCCGTCGTAGATGGTCTCTTTGGTCCAAGGCTGCCGCGGATCTTCAGGAGGTGTATAGATGGCCAATTCTGACGGCCACGGGTCCGGAGAGCTTTTTTCCGTGTTTGTGTGGTTCGATGCGACGGCCCGGAGAACGCCATCTCCATACAAATCGTCAACGAGATGAATTTGAATCGTCGGTCCTGCGTTATCATCGATGGTGTGCTTTTCCCAGTCTCCTTGTGGGTTGTCGTCGGAGGGGGGGGTCTTTTGCTCGAGCCATACATAGCTGGTGTAGGGATCGGCAAAGTATTCTCCGCTTATGATATCGAGATCTCCATCTTGATCAATGTCCCACAACTGCGGCAAGCTGCCCAAGCCATCGGTAATATAAATTTCGTCGCTGAAGGCACCGTCTCCCAAACCTTTCCACCAACCGAGTTCTGCTCCGGCTTCGGTACCGAAGGGCGTTGCATAACTCTCTTTGACCGTGAGGATATCTTCGATGCCATCTCCATCGAGGTCGGTGAAAAGAGGGTGATGGTAGAAGACATTCTCTCCGCGAACGATGTCGTGGGGTTTCCACTCATTTCCTTGATTTTCGATCCATGCGAGTGCGCCACAAGGCCCTGTAAAAGGGTTGAGTTGGCATGTCAGAAAACCAAATCCCACAAGTATATCCATATCTTCGTCGTTGTCGACATCTGCGACTTCGATACTGTTCGGCCACTTGTATCCCTCTTCGTCGGAGAGTAATATTTCTCGCTCACCGGTTTCCAGATCCACAGAGATAAGAGAGCCATTGCTCAGCGCGAACCCATCAGAACGACCAAACAGAGATACGATTAGGGAGGAGGAACCATCTTCGTTGAGATCTGCGGTGGCCGAAAAGGCGGGACCACACATGCCTTCGCTATAAGCGGTGCGGGTTAGAGAGAGAGGGCCGCTGGAGACGGTCTCGACGGAACCTTCCTCGTAAGGGGATAAACAGGGGTTGGTACACGAAAAAAAGAGAGCTGCAATCATATTTAACCTACTGAAGAGTAGATACTAACGCAAAAAAAACGATCGTAAAGAGATATTTATTGTCGCTGTCTAAATCTGCCCGACGACAACATTAAATCCCATATTTTTTTCATTAGGACTGTATTTTTGCTGTAGATGGTTACGCCCGGTGCCAAATCGAACTCGTAATGGACGGCAAAGGTGCCTTCGGGAGTATGATATTCGTCGATGATTTCTGCTGGGCCGAACGATTCTACAATTCGTTCTCTTTTTTGGATGCCCAGTGCGGCAATCACTTCCAAAACCGATTCTACATGAACTTTCTGCGCATCTCGTATCCAGAGCGAGAAGCCTTGGGCTGTTTTGTGGATGACCTTCACCTGAATATGCATTTTTTGTTCTTCGTTTTGTGTGAAGGTATGGCTAAGGGCGGCGTCAGCATTCTGAGGCGCTTGTGGTTCGATTTTGCGCTTCGGAATGCTGACACCAGCCTCTATCCAAATTTTTTGCTGATTCGCTTCAGTACAGAGCGATATTTTCTCTCCTGTACTCCGCCCCATTGCTCGATGACCTTTCCGTCTTTCATAATGTAGTAAAACGGAAAGAAAGGCCCTTCTATCTTTGGATTGGGTAGTATCTTAAACGTAAATCCAAATTCTTCGGCGATCTCTTTTGCCAATGGTTTGAACGTCGCGCAGGAGCCACATCCGTCTTTGGTCAGCATAATAACTTGCATATATACACCTTGGTCCCGATTCGATCGGGCTCTTCTTTTTATAAGTCTTGGGCGTTTTCTGAAAGATAAGCGGAAAGAATGTCGAAATCGTGCGGTTTAAAGGATGCTTTGTCCTTATCCCAACCTGCGGGACATACCTGACCATTCTCCTCAAAATTCTGCCAGGCCTCGATGATACGAACGACCTCGTCCATATTTCTTCCGAGGGGCTCATCGTTTACGACCATGTGTCGAACGATTCCATCTGTATCAATCACAAAGGTTGCTCGCATGGCGGATCCCGCGGGGTAGTTCGGGTTTACTCCGTCGTTCTCTACACCGTAGGCTCTGGAGATCGCGTGGTTCATGTCGGCAGCGAGTGTGTATTGCAATTGTCCAACACCACCTTTGTCTACCGGTGTGTTTCGCCAAGCCTTGTGTGTCCAATGGGAGTCGATGGATACACCGACGACTTCGGCACCGAGTTCTCGGAAGCGATCCATACGATTGTCCATACTGATGAGCTCAGTGGGGCAAACGAAGGTGAAGTCCAAAGGATAGAAGAAAAGAACGGCGTATTTGCCTTTGATTGCGCTGTGAAAGTTAAAGTTTTCGTCGACGGCGTCGTTTGCAAGAACTGCTTGTGTTGTGAAGTCTGGTGCTGCTTTGCCTACAAGAATCGTCATGATTTCTCCTCATTATTAGTAAAAGGTTGGTTATTGGGTAGTAAGTGACTTAGGGTGATCGATGATAACGCTATCTCGATTCGAGTTGTATATAACCAGTCCGGCCATTGTGATGACCAAAGAAGTATCAAATTGTTGTATTGTTTTGAAAACGGGAAAAGTATGGGTGCTTTTGGTTTGAACGATTGTATCTTTTCCGGAAGAACTTCGATGCCAATCTACCCCACAACCGATTCCTCTCCCTCAAACTTTCAGAAACGTCTCTACGTTGGTAGAATTCAACAATTATCACTATGTGTTTAGTAGTCACAACGTCCAAAGTCAAGACGGGCATGTAAATTTATTTTCTCTCTCTCCGTCCGCGCGTTTCAATTCGCTGCAGGTGCGAGACGGTGTGTGGATGCTTGGTTTGATCGAATGTTACGTCTTCGGATGTCTTTCGCGAAAAGAGAACAAGAAATCCCATTCTGTGTGGCCATCTCGGTACATGTCCCATTCTAAAGCGATCGTGCTCAAATCCATCTGTTGCAGGCGCAAACGCTTGCTCCAAAATGCATATTCTCTTGGAAAATCTTGGTAATCCAGGTGATGAGCGAGCTCTTCTACGGCAGTTATATCGGCTTGGGGAGACAAGATGTTATTGAAACTCCTCTTTTCGATGGTCTCGTTGTTTCTCGCTATCGTGGTCAAAAAGTGAGAGATACAGGGGCTTTTGGGGATGGAAGTCAACATCGGCCAGCTTTGGAGATCTGTGGGTCTGTAGATGTGATAACTCCGTAAACGACGAATTCCTTCGGGGTGTACGTCGAACCCCAGTGCCAAAATATCATTTCGTGATTGGAACGGAGAGGGGAAACATTGAGAATCACCGGTTAAGTAGAGCTTGAGATACCATTGGTCGTTGTTCCAAATGATACCACCATTCCATGTTAGGGGAAGTTGGTTCCATTCGTGGAGTTTTTTCCATACCGGAGGACGACAGAATTGTTGGCTCCATTGTTGTGCGATCGCAAAAACCATGTTGGGTGCGTCATGTCCAAAAAGGTTGATTCCCCACCGTCTGCGACTGCGTGTTGTTGGTGGTACGATGTCAAATTGTAGAGGCCCATCAAATGGTGTGATTCCCTGCTCCAGCCATCTTTCCATCCATAGGTACGCTGGTTTTAAATCTGTGCAGCCCGCGATCTTGGCAAACTCTTTAATATTCCAAACACAGTCTTTTTTCAATGTACTGTTCACCGCGTACCTATATTGTTAGCGTTCCATGAAGTCCATTTCGGCATCTCTTCGAAGGAGATCATGGGGCGCTTTGGTAAAGGGGCGCACAACATCTCGGTCTATCCCCACCGTTGAGCAATATCGTTCGTGAAACCCAACGCAGCTCTTTCCAAATACCGCACAATTCGATTGTTCGGGACAGGAGAAACGTCCGCTTTCTTGCGCTCGTGTACGAAATTCGTGATGGATTAGTGTATTGGAACGATGATTCCAAGCAACGTCCGCGTGTTCTTCGAGAAGACATACCGGATACCAAGAAACCTGCACTTTTTTTCCGGCTTGCTTGAGTCGTGATATCGCGGCTTTCAAGTGGGGTTGAACCAAAGAATAGTCTGCGTGCTCTCCCCCCTGCGAGACATCTCCAAATTCGATAAAACTCCAGAAGTGACATTCCGGAACATCTTCCTCGATTAAAAACCGTGCCGTCTCTTCTAAATACGGGTAGCTTCCTTCGCTGATCACGGTATTGGAAATGCGTTTTGCCCCGACGGCTTTGAGGTTTCGAAGTCCTTGTTGCATTTCCGTAAAACTCTTGGCGCTTCGGGTGAGATAGAGGTCGGTTTCCGGTGTGCCTGCGTGTACCGATACAAAAAATTCAGATATTCCAGCGGCTAGCAGCTTCCAAAGATAGCGTTTATTCGAGAGACGGCGTCCATTGGTTTGGATTTTGACGGATTGAAATCCTCCTTCTCGAATCGCGGCCGCAGCGATATCCGGTAAATCCTTGCGCAATGTACATTCGGCACCGGAAAAAATAATCTGATCGAAGAGCTGACGACGACGATTCTCTTTGAAGACTCGTTTGATAAAGGCTGAGCTCACCGGTGCGAGTTTCATGGCGATCTCTTGTTCGATGAAGCAAAATCGACATTTACTGTTGCAATCGTAGTTTAGGGCGACAGTCAAAATGCGAATATTGGGATCTTCGACCAAAAGGTTTGCGAATGGGTCGGTTTTGGGGTCTCCAGATGCTCTCATAGTACACCATATATACCAAATTTATTGATACGTGCTCGTGTTGTTGGTGTTGGTGCACAAAAATCGATTCCGAGATCCCACCTTAGATGTTCAAATTCCTCTCGGTTGTGCTCGAAAACCTTTCCCAGTTCATGTTTCCAGTGGTGCTTAAAGAACCAAATGACTTGGTCGGTGTGAATGCGAGAAAAGTACAGTCCGTCGCTGAGCGGCTTTACGGCGTAACAAATGGTATGGCACGGGCGCAACTGCTTGGGCAAGAGAATCTTGTGATACCGACGATCTCCGGCTCGAAAAGAGTTTTGAAGTCGATAGATTACATCTGCGAGATCCTCTCTATTTTTGGCCGTATAGAACCAATAGTGGTTTTCCATAATCAAGTCCCTTTCCACTCGGTAAGAAAAGCCGCTCTCTTTACGGTGTTTGTCCCCGGTACGGGTATATATCCGCCATGGTTGTGCGATACCCGCTTGGGCTTGGCGTGCTACGATCTCAAACGAACACATAAAATACGGTATGCTTTCGGGAACGTCTCCGGGAATTTGAATTATATCGCGTAATGCATCGCTGATACGGGTCGCTTGCGAAAGGTTTTCAGCGTTGTTTTCGAGAAAATTATAGAAGTACCATTCAATACTCCAGCCTTGTGGGCCGTATTTCAAACCCCACACGGTTTGATCGGTGCCGAGTACTTCTTGCAAACGCCGGCAAATGGGCTGGATGAGCGAGGAACAATCGAGTGCGCGCAAAACGTGGAAAAACAGGCTTTGGCTATGCAATTTTCCGATACTGCTCGCCGCAGGTCGATAGGGCATCAAAATGTAGTCTCTGAATTGTGTCGAAGCATCTACGAGATAGCGGTCGTCTGGGTGGAGGTGCTTATTCATCTCTCAAATCCATGGTCGATAAGGTTTGATGCATATGGCGGATTAATTCTTCATTTTTCGTCAGGTGTATGTATCCATTCGGGTCGTTTTGCAGACCTTTTTGGACGTGGCTCACGATTCGTAAATCCACACCGGTGATGGAGCCGTACCGCTTGTCGAGCGCAGAAATTTCGCGTTCTTCCGGTCTTTGTTCCGCGGGTACGGAGCGCAATAAAAATTGGGTAAATCGGCACTGCTGCGGATGATCCGGATCCGGCAGGTGGCGAAAGACCATGACCTCATTGTGACGTAGGTTGAGCTGAACGTTGGGAAAGATATAGATCAACTGGGTTTGGTTTAATTCCTCTTCTTTCAGCGGTAGCGCGCTTTGTCTTTGAAGTACTTGGGTCACTCGTTGGCGATCGATAGGGTAGGGGAGCTGCATCTGTTTGTATACGTTTTGGGCATACTTTTTGGCTCGGTGACCGAGAGGACGTTGGGGAGACGTAAACATGGGTACCGTCATCTTAGCATGAAGGGAAAAGCATTGGGTTTTTGCCTTTTTGTCGTCGATGATACCCAAGATCTCCGGATGAAGAGCGGGTAGATGATACACTTCGTTGTGGGCGTCGACAGACGTTTTCCAGTTGGCAGATAACGGGGAGTGCCAAATCGAATGACAATGCTGTTCTGCGAGCCGATAGTTCTCAAGAGGAGCCAATATATCAGATAAGTACGTTTTGAGGGGGCTTGCGTTTTGGTCAAGATTCAGCCAAATAAAGCCCAAAGCTTGCTCGCAAGGCAGCTCTTCCAAAGAGAGAGAATCATCTTTTTCACACTGTGGCATTGAGAGAATGCGCCCATCCAAAGCAAATGTCCAATGGTGATAGGGACATCGAAAATGAGAAAAAGAG
>JAYYRF010000702.1:0-7338 GCA_036127535.1 Myxococcota bacterium
ACAATGCTCCCAGTAAAGAGGGAAAACTCATGTAGGGTATGTCCGATGCCAAAAGCGCCTGGGCTTCTTCATATACAGCGCGAATCACATTTCCAACGATAACGAGATCGGGTTTTGGATCGAGGTTGGCCGCGTGGTATCCAACCATCGCATCGATGCCCAAGCGCTCGAGAACGTGACTCATGGGAGGATAAATTTTATTTCCATCCGATCCGGTCACTTTATATCCGGCATCGATGAGAAGACCGGCGAGCGCAGCCATGGCTGTGCCACCAATTCCCATAATGTGAATGTGAGAAACGTTGTCAGGTAGAGTGTGAACCTCTGGCATAATGATCTATCCTTTCTTGGAGGGAGTGAGAGAGTGGAGGAGGCGTGTTGGGATCTTGAAGAAGTCGCTTGAGATCAGCAAGCGTATCGATATCATAGTGTGTTTGGAGAAAAAAGGGACTCAAATTTTCGTCTTTTGCTCTTTGTATCGTTGTAGATAGAACTGTCGATTGAGACCAAGGAATATCTTGAAACAGTATTTTGGGTGGATTGGATGCAGCGAGGCACCAATAGCCACCGTCCTCTGCTGGTCCAATGCACAAATCATCTCTCTCCAAAGCACATTGAATCTCGTGGGTCGATATTAAAGGGCTATCCATACCCAGTACGATAACCCGGTCATAGCGATGCATTGCGGTGTAGATAACGTCTCCCAAGGGTTTCGTCTCTTGCGGATACAAGGTTGCTCCAAGGGAAATGAGTCTTCGCGCAAAGTCGCCGTTTAGATTGCCCTTGAGTGAAACATCGACACTGTATCCGGATGCGCACGCGATTCGAGATACATGCATTCCCAGGAGACGATGGATTTCAGCAGCACATGGCATACCGATAGAACGTCCCAGTCTGGTTTTGACAGATCCTGCGACTGCATCCTTCCCGACGATCACCACGCCTCTATCGGGCATATCGAGCCGCGGTTGCTAGAATTTTGATGCCCGCTTTGATACTGCCTTGCATCGAACCAGAAATCTTGGAGGCTCCCCCCAATCGGTTTCGATACGGTAATTCGAATTCCAAAATTCTCCAGCCGGCTCGCACCGCTTTGATCTGCATTTCAATGTTCCAGCCATAATCCCGATCTTCCAGTTGTAGCGCTCTGAGACGACGCAAATCAAATGCGCGCATGGAGCCGAGATCGGAATAGGTGTACCCGGTGATGATTCGGATGATCTTTACGGATAACGCATTTCCAAAGATCTGCTGCGGGGTCAAGGATCCGGGTTCTGCATGTTTTGTGCGCTGCGCCAGTGTAAGATCGTGCGTGCCTTTCCAAATCGGCTCCAAGATCGTATGGATATCGTTGGGGTCGTTCGATGCATCTGCGTCGAAGACAATTCCGTACGTGTATCCCAGTCGGATCCCTTCAATGATCCCGCTCCAAATGGCCTGACCGTATCCCATGCGAGATTCATGTAAAAGATGTGCCCGGGTGGAGCGGACGCGATTGGCCGTTTCATCCGTACTACCGTTGTTCACGACCAAAATATCCAAATCCTTTGGCAGTTGCTCGATGCACGGAACGATGATCTCCTCCTCGTTGTAGGCGGGAATAATGATCACGGTTTTACGGTAAGATTCGGACATGCGTTATCCCTCAATATTGTCTCATCAATGCGCATCATGCTGTAAAAGCCATTCGCTTAGGCAATACGCACTCCAAATACGCCTTCGGTGATCGAAGCGTCCGGTTTGGTGTTCTGCGATGGTTTGTAAGAGTCGATCGGGTTTGAGCCACGGTTCTAACCTTTCTACGTTGCGATTTGGAAACGAAAAGCGGCGCAGCCATGATCCAAGGGGTGCACCAAATCCTCGTTTCTTTTGGCGGATAATCTCGGGAGGGAAATCGTTGGAGAGGTATTCGCGGAGGATTCTCTTGCTGTTACCACGACCCATTTTGCTGTTGATCGGGAACGATGCCAGCAGCTCAACCAACTTGTGATCTAAAAAAGGGGAACGGATCTCGATACCAAAGGCCATGCTGACGCGGTCGACCTTGGTAATTACGCCTTCTGCGAGATACATTCTTTGGTCTAGATACAAGGCGCGGGCGAGGGGATGTGTCCCCGCTCGCTTCGCCCAGTGTGAGGTGACAGACCAAACCTCTTCTGCGATGTTTCCGTCCAGATCTGTTGGTAGCCATGCTCCCATCCAAAACATCTGTTGTTTCCACCAGTCTTCATGCAGTCCCTCTATAAATCGTTTCCCCATCGCAACGGTTCCCATCGAATCGGATCCAACCGGAAGACGGTGTAGAATTTGATGGATGGGGCGTTTCAGTTTGTGTGCCAGCGCTGTCCAAGGCAAAACGCGATAGGTTGGATATCCCGCCAGCGATTCATCGGCTCCGTCTCCGCTGATCACGCAACGGATTCCGTCTTCGGAGAGGCTTTGCATGAGTTTCCAATACGGAAGAACCGAACTGTCCGCGAGTGGTTCCGATAGGTGACCCAAGGCCGCACGGGCAACGGCGGGAAAGTCCGACTCTAAAAATGGGATAATTTTGTGCCTCAGTTTGAGACGTTCGGCGACCGTTTTGGCCTTATGGCTTTCGTCTGCATTTTTTTCACCCATTTGAATCGTATATCCGATGCATTCGCGTTTGCTCTGCACCGCGACTTTGGCAACCGCGGTCGAGTCCAAGCCACCGGAAAGTTGTAAGACGACGGGTAAGGACTCTGGAATCCGAATTTGTACGGCGTTGTGAAACGCGAAGTCAAAAGACTTTCTCCACGGCTGTAGATCTCGATCGCTATGCGGTGAAATATCGGGTGGGTTCCACCAAAACGATTGTTTTGTCCCTTTGGCATTGCAGATGATCATCTCTCCGGCGCGCAATTTACGCACGCCCTTGTATATGCTCATGGGAGCGGGAATATATTCAAAGAGCAAAAAGTGTTGAATTGCGTGCGAATCGAGTTCCCCACCCGGTAATGCGACCAGTTCGCTGCCCCAGTCCATTTGACCGTTTTGGTAGCGCCAATAAAGCGGCTTGATTCCCATTCGATCTCGTACGAGATACAGCGTTTGGCTCGAATGATGAAAGAGGGCCAGTGCAAACATTCCGCGGAGCCGCTCCAACACATCTTGTACCGGCAGATAACAAAGAAGAGCGGCAACACAAGCAGTGTCCGACGGATCAAGAGGGGGGTAGCCATTGGCGCGCGCTTCTCTTTGCAGCCGTTTGTAATTGTAGATTTCTCCGTTTAAAGAGACGATCCAACCTCCTCTGGTGTCCTCCAGCGGTTGTTGATCTTCCGGCCTGGAGACGATGGCCAAGCGTTGGGTTCCCATGAATATGCGATGATCTCTTTGAATTCGATGAAGGGAATCTGGGCCTCGATGGCGCAATCGTTCGACATGGGCACGGGTCTGTGTATCGATGCCTTTGGGATGGAAGCTTCCCGCGATGCCGCACATCAGTTTTTCTCGAAGTTGATCATTTGGGATACGCGATACGGCTCTTTGTTTTGGATCTCGAAATGCATGCGGATTAGCACCTCTGCGATAATGCCCAAGGTGACTTCGAGAATGGCTAAGATAAGAGACAAGGGGCACAAAATCAGCGTGGTGGTCAGTAAGAAAACCGGTGCAGCCGTGAGCCAAAAGTAGATGCTGAGACCACCGCATAGTAGACCAAACAGAGCGATCCCGATGCCTACATATCCAAAGAAGTAGATGGGAGTGACGAAAAAATCGCGCAGAAACTTTAGCGTTGTGAGGTCCAAGAGAACCTTCGGAATACGCCAAAGACCATATTTACTGTATCCGCGTGTTCGAGGGTGATGGGTGACAGGCACCTCGAGAATGCGCGCACCTGCCCAGGTTACGTATATTGGAATAAAGCGATGCATCTCTCCATACAGAGGAATATCTTGAATGAACTCCCTTCGATAGACGCGGAGTGTACAACCATAGTCGTGTAAATGGACGTTCGATAGCGTGCTGATTAACCAATTGGCTGCCTTTGATGGTAAGGTACGAGAAAAATAGTGATCTTTGCGATCCTTACGCCAGCCACACACCACGTCACAATCGTCCAATTTATCGAGCATTTGTGGAATATCGAAGGGATCGTTTTGTAAGTCTGCATCCAAGGTGATGAGAATGTCGGACGTGGACGAGCGGATCCCCGCGGTCAGTGCTGCGGTTTGGCCGTAGTTTCGAACGAAATGTATGACTTTAATATTCGGGTTGTCCCGTGCAATTTCTTCCAAAACGGCGCCGGATCGGTCGCGCGATCCGTCGTTGATATAAATTGCCTCGTAGTCCATATTTTGAAGGGCTTCCTCTATGCGATTGTGTAGCAGGCGTAGATTCTCTTCTTCGTCATAGACGGGAATAACAAGGCTTAGTTTGGGCATATAGGAGCAACGCTTGGTGCTTATTCGTCAGCGGGAGGACCGTCTTGCTGCTTCGGGGCGTTACCACCGTTGCTCCCACCTTGGGGAGCGGGCGTCACGCCGGGATTGGTGTCCGCTGGCGGTTGTCCGGGTTGAACCTCTCCGGGCTGCATGGGTGCCTCTCCGGGTTGTCCAGGTTGTGGTTGTCCGGGTTGTCCTGGCTGTGGCTGTCCTTCTCCGGGTTGCCCTTCTCCGGGTTGTCCTTCGCCCGGTTGACCTTCGGCATTCGGTTGCCCACCACCCGGAGGTGCTGCGGGTGTGTAGTCGTCAGAAACCTCCAATACGACGTCGGAGATCGCTTCTGCGCCAACTTCGAGAGAGAGTCGTCCTTGTGGATCATCTGATGTTGGACCGTTCCCGTCTTTATCGACAAATCCCGTAATCAGAATTTTCCCATAGTCTGGGGGAACCTGAAAAGAGAAGGAGTTATCGTCTTGGATCTCCAAGGTATGTACCAAGCTGGGGGCGGCGCCGTCGCGATGCTTTTGAACATCGACGCGTTTGGAGCCGGTAGCCGTTCCGGTGTACTTGAATGATCCTTGGACGGTGAGTCCTTCACCGTCCTTGAGATTAAGACGCGCCGCGTTCGGGTCACTTTCCATTTGAGAAGGACCATTGTTTTCCATGACGACTTCTTTTTGTTCCGCAGTGTTGTTGCTGCTTTCAATCGGGTCAGGACATGCGCTTAGGAGTGTAAGAGAGAGTATAAACGTTATCTTTTTCATAAAGAGCCTCGGTTGAAGTTTCTTTTCAATATATAGATATCCCATTCTAGAGAAACAAAACAATATCTTAAATGTACTTGATGATATTGTGTATTTATATATATTGCTAATTCAAAACGGTTCTATTGGGGAGACAAAATGTCAGTTAGCTTGCGCGGGTATGTTTTTTTAGATAGCCTCCAGCCTCAACTCGCCGCTTTCACCGGCACGACGTGCCGCGGATTCTTGCCGCTCGCCGGACAAGCGTCTTTGTGGATCGAAACGGCACCAGGGATGATTATCAATCGAGTAACGGACGTGGCTCTCAAGGCCTCTCAAGTTGCCCCAGCGGTACAGGTCGTCGAGCGTGCCTTTGGACTTTTAGAGGTTCACCACGACGACAAAGGGCAGGTTATGAGTGCCGGTGATGCCATTGTGGACGCGCTGGAAATTACACAGGCGGATTCTAAAAAACCCAGAGTTGTCAGCGATCAGATCATCCGTTCGATCGAGGCGTATCAAGCGCAAATCATTAATCGTAATCGTAGAGGAATGATGCTGATACCGGGACAAAGTCTTTTTATACTGGAAACCGAACCCGCCGTTTGGATCGTGGCTGCTGCCAATGAGGCGGAGAAAGCCGCACAGGTCAATTTGGTCAACTTACGCCCCTTTGGAGCCTTTGGTCGTCTTTGGATGGCAGGGCCTGAATCTGAGATCGATTCAGCTCGTGAGGCCGCGATCGCAGCGATCGAGGCGCTGGCACAGTAATAACTCTTTCTTTCTCTTTTAAATTTACTTATATTCCAAACTGAAATTCAGGAGTTTAAAATGGCAGATGCACTTGGAATGATCGAAACAAAAGGCTTCGTCGGTATGGTGGAAGCCTCTGACGCTATGGTTAAGGCCGCACGAGTAGAACTCGTCGGTTGGCAAAGAATCGGTGGTGGCTACGTAACCGCTATCGTACGTGGTGATGTTGCTGCGGTGAAAGCCGCAACAGAGGCGGGTGCCCGTCAAGCGCAGCGCGTAGGAGAGTTGGTCAGCGTACATGTTATTCCACGTCCTCATACCAACATCGATCAGGTTCTTCCTCTCGGTCGTAACGGTGGTCAGGGTGCTGGTGACGGCTCCATGGTTGACTAATGAAGCTCGGTAAGATTGTTGGTACGGTTGTTTCCACGCAAAAAGATGAAAAAATCGAAACGCTTCGACTGTACATCGTGCGTGATCTCAGCATCTCTTTGAAGGACAAACCAACCTTCGTGGTTGCTGCGGATTCCGTGGGTGCGGGCGTTGGAGAGGTCGTATTGTATGCGAGTGGTTCTTCGGCTCGTCAGACCAATATGACCAACAATCGTCCCATCGATGCCACAATTATGGCCATAGTCGATCAGCTCGATGTCGATGGAGAATTGCTGTACGACAAAGCGGAATCATAGATTCTAGCAGTCCGTCGGCTTTCTCTTTGCATCGTTCTTAAACGTTTGATGTTCAAAAGGAGTGCGTTGTGTCCCCATCAAAACTCGAACCGGATATGCTTTCGGGAATCATCAAAGAGGTGTTGTCCGAAATCCAAGGTGGCGACCGAAAGCGTCGTTCGCCCAATAGCACACAGCACGGGGTTTTTGATTCCGTCGATCAGGCTGTGGATGCCGCCCAGCAAGCGCACCATACACTGGTTGTGCAGCCTTTGGAGAAACGAAAAGAAATCATTGCAAATATTCGCAAGCGTTGCGCCGAAGATGTGCATACCCTCGCTGAGATGGCCAATGAAGAGACGGGATTGGGGCGTGTGGAAGACAAGATCAAAAAGAACCTTCTCGTTATCCACAAAACGCCTGGGCCCGAAATCCTTCAGCCGATCGCGTACACCGGAGACGACGGTCTCGCTTTAATCGAAAGGGCGCCATTTGGCGTGATCGCTTCGATTACCCCTTGCACGAATCCAACCGAGACCATCATCAACAATGGTATTGGGATGGTTTCGGGTGGAAACGCCGTCACGTTCAACACGCATCCGGCGGCCAAGGGTGTCAGCGCCTACTGTATTGATCTCATCAATCGAGCGAGTATGGAAGTCGGTGGTCCCAACAATATCATGACCTGCGTTCGCACACCGACGATCGCATCTGCACAAGAACTGATGAAACACAAAGGGGCTCCTTTGGTCGTTGTGACCG
>JAYYRF010000703.1:0-3773 GCA_036127535.1 Myxococcota bacterium
TGGATCGGAATCGACATTTGCGTAAGATGTGGAAAGTGCCCAAATCGATGTTGATCTTAGATGGTCGGGTAACGTATGTTATCGACAAAACGGGCATTTGTCGTATGATATACCACAACAACGGTCAACCCACAGCGCACATTCAAAGAGCCCTTGCGGTCATTCAAACCCTGTAGCTGTTCAGCAACGATCAAGAATTTCGTATATCACACCGCTTTTTTTCGTACGGACCAGATAAACCCGTCAAACCAAAAATGCAGCAAAGAAATTACGATGGTGAGTGAATAGTAAAAAGAATTGCTCAAATCGACATACGAAGTCCAAAGTCCATACAACGTGCAGATAGACAAAAAGGACGCCAGTGCCAAAACGGAGCCAACCTTACCTTCGGGGAGATAGAAACGCTTCCGAATGTTTTGCCTTTCCGTCCACCACATTAGCGCGAAATATTGAAGAGCATGAAAAAAGTTCATGATAAAAAAAGCTTCGTAGAAGGTATTAAAGCCCCATGTATAAATCGAGCAAAATCCGGTTGAGGACAGCAAGAGGATCTTTTGTGTCGAGAAGCGGTAGCCTTGACGATGGTACTGGAGGTATCGAAAAAGATAGTACAATAAGAAGCAGGAACCGAAGATCAGTAAGCCCCATCGAAGTACACCGTGGTATTGCAGCGCAATGTCGGGTATCCTCGTGATAAATTCCGCATCGACTTCCGCATAGCCATAGAAATCGTCGAGGTGATCGATGAAACATACACCGCCAATTACAGGTCCCACGTACAGCAAAAGATTCAAGAGCCAGTCTTCTTTGCGTCCAATGTTTCCGTTGTTGCCGGATTTCATGTCGTAAATTCGACCGAGACCAAAGGTTTGTAACGAAGAGTGATACACGTCCCACCAGGTCGCCAGTAGGGAAAGAGACAGAGCAATCCACGGGGAACTGAGCATGGCAACCATCAAGAGTATGGGAACCAAAAGGAAGCGTTTTGGGTAGAGTGAAAAAATTTTGGAATTCCCGTGAGAACGAAAAAAAACGGCGAACAGATGTCCCATAATAAAGATGCCGATTAAAAACTCGCTCAATGACTCCGTGCTGTTGCCGATCTGAAATTCCTGATCGGCAAAGGGCGTACCGGATATCCCGATCCCAATTACCAAGGCGAGTATTGGAGAGAAAATAAAGAAAATGCCGTCCGATATGGGACTGATGATGTACCGCTTGTGGTGAGAATTGGATGGGCGCATGGATGAGGGTGATTGTTCCATAATGCTACGAGACGATTTAGCGTCGGTGTGGTGGGGTAAGTTCTTCTTTCAGGCGTTTGGCTGCATCTTGTCCAACCAGGTCTACGATACGCGTCTTTCGATCTTCGGATCGTCTCTTCCGTTCTTCATGCATCTCTTCGCGGGTGATGTCACCGGCCTCCAATTCTGCACGCAGAAGAGACCAATCCTCCAGTCTCTCCAAAACGATTTCCAAGACGGTATTGGTTTGCTCATCGTCCCAGCCAAATTCCTCCGATACCGTTCGTACTCCCTCTTCCATTCTCTCCGTGATACGATCCATTTTCTCTGCGCGACGTTCCGCTATTTTTGCATTGGCAATCTCTTCTGCTCTCTCCTCGATTCGTTGTGCGATATCGGTTTCGGATCTTTCTCTTTGTCCCATAGAAAGACGTTCTTTGGCTAAGATGCCGCGCCGGGTCTTTCGTAAAGCCCTTTTTTCTTTTCGACTCAATGTGTCCGCCGATTGTGGGCGATTCGTTGCTTCCAGGGTGGTGGTCGCTTCTGCTGTCTGTTGATGACGGATTTCTGCACTCTTCTCATGGAGTGATACGGCTTCTTGTAGTTGGGTATTTTGGGCGTAGTAATATGTGGTGGAGCCGAAAAGGAACACATTTGCGACGATAGAAAGCTTAAGGGAGGTTGTCATTCGAAACCCTTGTTTGTGGTGTATATCAGCAATTATATTTCCTCAAAACTCCATTGTCGATGGCGACATGGATTTTCAACGGATTGCTACATTGATGCGATTTTCTTGGATTATAGTATGGTCATGTCCGATAAAATGATAACCATCCACGGTGTTTCCAAGACACACTTGCTCAAAACCGACTTGCCGCCCGATCAAACCATCACTCTGTTTGGGGGAGGATGGAGCGATGATGAAAGTATAGCCACCGAAATCGATATGGATGTCATTCGTACCACCATCGATCAAACATCTTCTTTGGAGGTGATCGGCCTTCTCGGGGAAGGTGGTATGGGGCGGGTTTTACGGGGACAGCAGGCTTTGCCCCGTCGAGAAGTGGCGATAAAAACCCCAAAAACAAGTGAGGACATTAGCTTTTATTATGCGCTCTTACACGAAGCGAAAATTATGGGTGCATTGGAGCACCCGAATATCGTTCCGGTTCATCAGGTGATTGTGACGAAGGATCAAGAGCTCAAAGTGGTCATGAAAAAGATTCAAGGAGAATCTCTTTCGCATGTTCTTCTGCGGGGTGCCATGCGAGGGGACATACTTCGCAAAGGCATCGGTACCCTAATTCAGGTGTGTAATGCCTTGGAATTTGCACATGACAAAGGGATCATTCACCGCGACGTAAAGCCGGAAAACATCATGCTCGGTTCCTTCGGAGAAGTATATCTTCTCGATTGGGGTACCGCTTTGAACATGAACGAAACCAAAGAGTCCCCCAAAGGGGTTTTGGGTACACCGAGCTACATGGCGCCCGAAATGCTTTTTGGTGACCCACTGCTCATCGATGTTCAAAGTGATGTATATCTCTTGGGCGCAACGTTACACGAGATGCTGACCGGAACGAAGAGACATGAAGGCTCATCTATGTCTTCGGTTTTATTATCCATCGATCGCTCGGAACCATATGAATTTGACGACGCTGTTCCACAAGTTTTGGCCAGCCTTGTCAATCGATCGTGTGCAAAACATATGTCGGAGCGGCCGTCTTGTGTTCAGGATTTTCGCATTGTTTTAGAAACCTATTTAGAGCAGTGGGACGGGTATCTTCTATCAGAAGCCGCTTCGGAAAAACTCCATGTTCTGCGGGACATGGTTCAAAAGGGACGGGTCGAAGGAGAAGACTACATTTTGTTGTGTCGCAATTTTTACGAGGCTCGTTTTGGATTGGAACAGAGTCTGCGAATTGTTCCGAATTATCAGCCTTCACTGGATGCTTTGCAGGAGGCGATTTTGATTATGATTGATGTGTTGTTGGAGAAGGAGAACACCAACTTTGCGATTCCATTGATCGATTCTCTGCCGGTTCCTCAACCTGAATTGAAAGAGAAGGCTCTTCAAATCCGGCACGAACAAGAGCGGTTGGCCGCCGATGCCCAAAAGCTAAAAAAGATAGCCCAAGAATACGATCGAAGCACATCGAAGAAAGAGCGGCTCATCTTGGTGAGCACCATGGCGTTTATCTGTATTTTTATGGTGAGTGGTGCGGGTATTTACGATTATATTTACGATCCGATAATTACACCACAACGACTTCTGTTTACGATGGGAATGATTGCATTGTTCACGAACAGTGCGATTTTTATGGGGCGGAAACAACTGTTATCCAATGCCGTTGGCCGACGTAGTGCCATCGCTTTGGGAGTTGGTTCGACGGGCTTTGTTTTGGTTGGGCTGGGAGGACTCATCCATCACGCAAGTGCAGACATGATGATGCTCATGTATCTGCTCTGCGTATTTTTGACGTTTGCTATGGTGCATCCGGCGATTCGCAACGCTTCTCAAATTGCATT
>JAYYRF010000704.1:0-5098 GCA_036127535.1 Myxococcota bacterium
CGGTTGCGAGTAACCTGTGGCTTTCGTTCAGAAAGGTCATTCTGACATCGGTTTCAGAGAGAATGATGCGCGTACCGATAGGCGCTGTCACCGTCGTGGTATCGATCTCTTTTTCTCCACACGCTGTGACAGCCAACAAAGCCGTGAGTCGCAATCCGTATTGCATTGAGTCTCCTGAATTATGAATGTCAATGTACGTGCATCACGACATCCCAACCTATCACTATCCCAAGTTTCGTTTCGATGTTTGTCTGGTCTGCGCTTTATGTACACAAAAATGTGCTATGGTGTCCGCACTACGGAGGACAGGTTCCCCAAACCGGCTGGGGTTCCGTCCAAGAAAGGGCGTCGGACGAAAAGGAAGATGGTTCAGAGGTGAAATTGGATACACACCATCCACTTAGGTCTTGGTTAAAGTCCACAGCCTCGTTAAACATACCGATCATGTCGGTCACACTGCTGGTATCCCAATCACCAATGTCTTGGTTGAACGCGGTGGCGCTTGAGAACATCACTTTCATGTTGTTTACATTGCTGACATCCCAAGAGCCGATATCTTGGTTGAAGTAGGATGCATAATAAAACATACCCATCATATTCGTTACATTGCCGGTATCCCAAGAGCCGATATCTTGGTTGAAGTCTGTACTAGAAAACATGCCCATGGTGTCTGTAACGTTACTCACATCCCAGTTTCCAATGTCTTGGTTAAAGGGGAACGTGTAATAAAACATGGAATTCATGTTGGTTACGCTGCTCGTGTCCCATCTCCCGATATCTTGGTTAAAATCCATTAGATTGGAAAGCATATCGCTCATGTCTGTCACACTGCTGGTATCCCAATCACCAATGTCTTGGTTGAAGTCGTATGCGCTGTAAAACATGGCGTTCATGTCGGTTACACTGCTCGTGTCCCAACCACCAATGTCTTGGTTGAAGTCGTACGCATAACCAAACATACCCGCCATGTTGGTCGCGCTGCTGGTATCCCAGTCTCCAATATCTTGGTTGAAGGAGGATGCGGAAAAAAACATGCTCTCCATATTGGTTACGCTGCTTGTGTCCCAATCACCAATGTCTTGGTTGAAGTAAGAGGAGTAGAACATAAAGCTCATGTCGGTCACACTGCTGGTATCCCAGTCTCCAATATCTTGATTAAAGTTGTATGCCCCATAGAACATCGCTTCCATTGTGGTGACGTTACTCACATCCCAATTCCCGATATCCTGATTGAAGTTGTACGCATTATAAAACGTCACGAACATGTTGGTCACACTGCTGGTATCCCAATCACCAATGTTTTGGTTGAAAGAGGTTAGCCCATAGAACATCGCTTCCATTGTGGTGACGCTACTCATATCCCAAGTACTGATATCAGCATTGAATGGATCGCGGTACATGAACAAAGCGGTCATATCGGTAATTCCGCTGGTGCAAGAGGTTTCGATTGTCGTCGAATCCCCCTCGTAAATCACTACGCTGAGAGCGGTTCTATCTCGCTTGGTGTAGGTGACGCCACCAACATCACCGGTGTCTCCCACAGCGGCATTCGGACACATTACGGTTACGCCGTTCGAACCCAGATAAAAGTCCGGTAGCGGACTGGTTGCGAGTGCACTGCTGCTTACAGCATCCATGGTTGCGGTGATGGTCGCAGTGCCGTAGCCCACCGATGTGACGACACCGGTATTGCTCACGGTGGCAATGCTATCGTCCGAAGAGTTCCATGTTGGAGCCGCATGGGTAATCTCGGATCCGCCTTCGTCTACTGCGGTAGCAACCAAAGTGGCTGTTTCTCCGAGACCCGTAAAGTCGATAGTAGAAGGACTAATGGTCAGGCTGGTTGCGATCTGATCAACCGTTACGGCAATCTCTGAGACCACGGTCGAAGCCGTGGCCGTGATGCTCGCGGTTCCGTTTCCGACAGTTGTGACCATACCGTCGGCATCAACGCTTACTACGGTATCGTCCGATGACGTCCACGTGACAGTCACACCATCTATCGCGCTTCCTCCCTCATCATATACGGAACCGGAAAGTGTATACGTTTCCCCGAGGTAGGTGAGGTCCAGGGCGCTTACATTCACATCAAGCTCGAACGGAGCTTGTTCTACCGAAATGGTTACCTCTGTGCTTTGGGCATCAACGGTGGCGGTAACGACGGCGGTTCCGTTTCCGATGGCTGTCACAACACCGTCGGCATCAACGCTTGCTACGGTATCGTCCGATGAACTCCATGACGCCGTGGCGGCCGATATCGCACTTCCTCCCATATCGCTGATGTTACTGGTTAGGCTGCTCGTCTCGCCGAGATAGTTGAGCGTGACCGCGCCCGGATAGACTTCGATATCGTAGGCTACCTGCTCTACCGTCACGCTCACTTGTGCGGACAGCGAACCGATGCTTCCGGTAACCGTTGCCGAGCCATTCCCGGTTGCCGTCACCACGCCGTCGGCATCAACCGTCGCGATGCTGTCGTCGGAAGAGAGCCATTCCACCAGCGCGTTATCGATGGTGGAACCACCCTCGTCGGAGATCGAACTGGTGATGACCCCCGTCTCTCCCACATAAGAGAAAGTCAGATCCGCTGGCTCGGATTCGATAACGGCGGGAATTTGTTCTACCACTACACTCACTTGGGCTTCAAGTTCTCCTGAAGCTGCGGTGATGGTGGCGGTTCCGTTTGCGATAGCGGTGATCGTGCCGTCTCCGTCGACGGTGACAACGGTGTCGTCAGAACATGACCACACAATGCTTTGGTCGGCCATTGCATTGCCTTCCTCGTCATTGACAGTCGCCGTTATCAATTGCGTCTCGCCCAAATAGCGAAAATTCGCTTCCTCCGAAGAGAGAACGATCGCGGCCGCAACGCTCTCCACGGTCTCGGTATCCTCTGGATCCGTATCTTCTACGTCGGTGTCGTCCGTGCCGGTATCCGTTATGTCGGCGTTGGTGTCCTCCGCCGTATCGGTGCTGTTAGGACTCTCTTCCTTTTCGCTACACGCAACGGTTCCGAACAACCATGCGATAAATAAATATCTCATTTTGAACCTCGGTTTTGGGTGTTCAATAAATACAGAATCTGCATCTTCGATCGATCCGTATCCAATTCGTGGGCGTGCTTCAAGCAAAATAGGCGCCGCGTCTTAGGGGGATCCTAAAATTCAGTCGGAGAATTGTGGGCTACGATGAGACGCATTTGGCCCACCGCCGGAGCGGTTGGGCATCGATGCCAACGTGTTCAAATCCAGCGCACACCACCTCTTCTAGGGTGGATTTAAACTGTTCAACGCGCGCGGATTGGGGCATTACGCCGTAGTGATACGCTTCGTCGGATAGGGGAGTGGACACCGCCGCAAACAGTTCTTCTCGTATCGCAAGGGTTGCCATTTCCACGAGATAGTCCGATACAAATCCGCAGTCTCGTTCTTTGCATGACTCGCCCAAGTAGGCCCAACCGATTTGGGCGTGTTTGACCTCGTCTTTTAAGATGCGATGAAGGAGCTGTCCGGCTTCGCTGCGGCCGGATTGGCCGTACAGCGTATTTAACAAACTGGCGTTCATCGATTCGGTTAGGCAGCACATGAGTACCGTGTCGAGGAGTAAGCGTTCTGCTTCGGATCGGTCTTGCCAGCTGTAGGATGGATTCTCAAGAACCGCCTTGGGCATAGCAAAACCGCTGTCATGACCGAGTTTGATCGCCATTTTGGCACACCAAAATGCGTGTTGATCTTCTTCTTGTCCGGCTTTTTTTACGAGTTGGAGAAGGGTGGGATTCGTGTCGAACCGACGCATGCGTGCACCCAATTCGCGAAAGCGTCGGGCGGCACCCAACTCCGCTTGTGCCCTCTCGGCCCAGGTGCGTGCGATTTCAACGTTCATTATCCGAGCCAGCACCCACAAAAGGCGGACGCGCACGTTTGTTTTTTTGCTTCTTCGATGACTTTGAGGATCTCTTTGTCGCTTTTGTCGTCCAAACAGGTGTGAACGGGATCCACGCCGTCTCGGCTGTACTTGTATAACGTAAACGATAGCTGGCAATGCGTATCGGTTGGGTGCGGCTGCTCGGGATCCGCCGATGTCGGCGGGGAGGAGGTTTCGCGATTG
Organism: Myxococcota bacterium; assembly: GCA_036127535.1. Classification (GTDB taxonomy): domain Bacteria; phylum Myxococcota_A; class UBA796; order UBA796; family UBA796. Next base: position 4,108 of record JAYYRF010000704.1, read on the forward strand.
GCCGATGACGCTTCTTTTGATGTATCCTTGGGGGCCGTTGTCTCTTTGGGGGGCGTTGTCTCTTTGGGGGTGGGTTTATCCGATTGGCTCTCTGGTTCGGCTTGCGCACAAGAGACCAAGAGGCCACCGCCTACAACCAATGCTCCGAACATTTTTGCTACTTTCGTTTTTTTCGACATCAATCCGCCTCTTATCTGTAGGAACTTTCTATCTGAATCTCGTATACCATTATATCCAAAGTGATTTTGTTTGTTCCACCGTATGTTATAAATCCATCCGAATTTACATCAAAGCTGATCCTGGCTACGGATTTTGACGGCATTTATCTTGGTTTGAAATAAAGATTTTATCGATTTGAAACCCGTATTCCTTTATTTGTGCGGTACACCGAGTGAATTTCAAAAATGGAACGGCTTGGTTTTACCCTCTCCAGAGATACAGAATGAGCTCTTTACTCGTGCTTGTGCTGACAGTTTCCGTCTTGGCCATCCCCGGTCTTCTTATCGTGATGTTGATGCGGCTTTTTCGCGGCGTGAAGCGGGTCGGTGAAATTTTGGATGAGTGGTGGGGTACTGTATACCGCAAGGGCGCGCTCGGGTATCGATGGTTGTCGGACTACGAACTTTTGGATGAGAAGACCAAGCAGTAACGTGCCCATCAGAGACGATTGCCCGCCTTAAGAGAAGGTGGTGACAACAGAGCGATCTTTCTTCGCATTAAAAAATACCATCCAGCGTTCGCATCTTTGATATCGATGCCCCCATCTTGGAAACCTTGTTATGTTTCATCTTATCGGAGGTGAGAAATGCTATATTTGCTACTTTGGACGGGTTGTGATCGCGGTGATATCAAAACGGGTGACGTTACGGATATCGTGATTGTGGATGAGGACGGTGATGGCATTGCCGCGGACAGTGATTGCGACGATAGCAATGCATCGGTCAATCCGGAGGCCGAGGAGGTTTGCGACGGTCTCGATAACAATTGCGAC
>JAYYRF010000705.1:0-2958 GCA_036127535.1 Myxococcota bacterium
ATTAAAAGGCAAATCTGACCTCGAACGGGAAGAGATTCGCAAAGAAGCCGCCGAAAAAATCCAAGAAAAACGAGAAGAACTGAACGAGCGCACCGAAGAATTCGATCGGGTACGCGCGAAAGCAACGCAAATCACCATCGCAATCATTAGCGTTGTCGCTTCTATTGCGGTAGGAATCGCATCGGCCGGGATTGGTACCGTGGCCGGAGGATTGCTAATCAATACCTTGCTCGTGGCGGGCAAAGCAGTCATTGTCGAAGGAGCTCGCAAGTATCTCCAAGGGGATGAGGTCGCCTTACGGGAAGCCGTGGCTCGGATTGCGGCGGCGACCATTATCGAGCATCTCGGAGCCCATATCGGAGCGTTTACCTCAGAACTGACTGCGCTCACCGAAGAGAGCATCGAAGCGAACAGCGGACTGGATCAATTCTTCAGCGACAAACTCAACACGGAAATTCAAGCCGGTCCGTTGTCCAAGGTGATCACACAATACCCGGTGGCTACAGGGTTGGCAGCCGCTGCCGGGAGTTCCGTGGGAGCAACGGCGGCCGTTATCGCACAAAATGAAGGGGGACTCAAAGCGGGTCTACGCGATTTAAAAGATACCCTCATCGATGAAGTCAAGAATTTCCATAAAACATTCTTCGTTGAATTAACGAAAACGCTGGTGACCGACTCCGATAATGTAAACCAAGACAACTTCGCGACCTTCGCCGTTCATGATGCAGTGGCTTCTGAAATCGTAGCGCCCGCCTTCAACCAAAGCCAGGCGCGGTATACCCGAATCGATGCGATTCGAAAGAAGTTGCACACCGACATAGATACCATAGAAGTCGACCTCTCCTCCCTCGAACAAAATTTGACGACATTGACCTCTATGCGTGCCTCCGTCAGCTTCATTCGCAAGAAGCTCGAAAAGAATTTGGTCGATCTCGAAACCAATTTTAAGTCATACTACAAGGCATCAGATGGCCGAAAGGACTGCAAAGAGAAAATCAAAGTATTGTACCGGGATCAGAAAAAATTTCAGGATATGTTCATGAAATTTAAACAAGAACGCGATGAATTTCGCGCGCAAAAAGACCGGTTTTTTGAAAGCATATCCAGCACCGAAAAAGAAATCCAAGATGCAGCCGTCGTGCCAGAGTTGGCCAACGTGATTCAACTAAAACTCTCTGATGCACAAGCCAAAACCAATATATTTGGAAAAATCGAGCGGTGGATTAGTAATACGGAGCCATTTTTGACCGATGCATCTCAACGGATCGCCACGCAGCGTGAACGGTACTATAAACGCGGCTAATACGAAAATAAAACACGACAGCAATCTTGACCCTTACGCGAGATATCCATGAACCACTCTGTACTAAAAAGATTCAAAACCGCCGTAAATGCCCTGCCGCTTTCGGAAGCATCCTTTGTTCCGATCAACGCGCTTATAGATCGCGCCCCAACGTCGGAAGCGATCTCCCCCATATTGCAGTATACGCCTGATGCTGGCCTTGCACAGATGGCTCTTGTGTGTACTCCTGAAACCATTGTTGCGCCGATGGTGCAGTACTTCGTCGATTGCGGCGTCGCTCAAAACGAGATGATTCATCTGGAAAGGATTGCGCGCGCCATTAATCCAAGCGAATTGGGCTTTTTTCTTCGTCAAGAGGGCAATGCCTCTTCCGTTGGATGGACACTGCTCGGCCCTCATTCTTGGGATGATCTGCGGGGATATCTTCCTCCGGGCAACATGCGCACAAAACTGCAGTCTTGGGCTGCAGAGCAGGACATTCAAAATGTTTTGCAATATTCGCGTATCGTCGGCCCCGGGGTTCCGTTGGACGAGATTACCGTACAAATTCCCGATTTGAATACTGCGCTATCCTTGTATGAGCAAGAGAAGATGGTTCTACCGCCGATACCGCTATTGGAAGAGATCGAACAATCCAACCCATCAAAACTTGCTCTAAGCATTTGGATCTCTTCTCGGAGCGAGCTCATACGATTGGCCATTCGTGTGGACGCACCCACCCTTCGCCTCGCACTGGCCTCTCGTTTGGAATTACCATCTCTGCCAGACGCGACCCATGCCTTGATCGAAGGCTACTTGGGAGTCAAAGCCCCTTCTTGGGTTGAAATTGGACTGGTCGCAGCCGGTCGCGATGCACAAATCGGCTATCGCGGGTAAAAGATGATACTCTCGCTGCTGTGCTGCTTTGCCTTGGCCGTCGAAAATCCTTTTCGTTCTGAAGTTTCACCCGTGACGGTGGAACAAGATACAGAGGCGAAGCTGACATTTCTATTGGTTGTCCCCCAAGACTTTCACTTGTATCGCGATATGATGCACATCGAAATCCTCGAGAGTGGTGGTATCCGTTTCCAAGAGGCACAGTATCCCATTGGACTGTTCAAAGAAGATCCAGCCAACCCCACGCAATTTCGAGAACAGTACGATCAGACCATTTCTGTATCGCTCCCCTTTCAGCACGCGACCGTCGGTCAATACGAAGCGACCTTTGAAGTTGGATATCAAGGTTGTCGCGGCGGCCTTTGTTACCGACCGGCGAAGGATTTGCATACCGTTTCCATCGAGGTGGTACCCCCAAAGGATACTCAAAAGCAAGAAGTCCCACCCCCAAAGGACCAAGAGCCACAAAGAAGGAGTCCCGAGCAACCCACAGAAGAAGTCGATAAGGATGAAAGCAATACAACGTGGCTTGCTGTTTTGGGCGTTCTTGCGGTAGCCGTCATGGCCGCACTTCTCGTTCGAAAAACCTCTTCTCAGTAAAATTCAAAACACCTTTGCTCTCCTGCCAAAAGTGTTGGAACCCCAAAAACGTTCAAACAGGATTCATATGCGAGAATTTAAAACCATATCTCTTTCCGTAGAAAACAAGGTTGCCTACGCCAAACTCAATCGTCCCAACAAAGCCAACGCCATGAACAAAACGCTTTGGTTTGAACTCG
>JAYYRF010000706.1:0-3236 GCA_036127535.1 Myxococcota bacterium
CAATACACACCACCAACAACAAAACCATTGGTCAATTCCTCAATCTCGTCCAGCTTATCCGAAAGAACATCGCAGCCTGCAAGCATTAAAAATAAGGGTAAATGTTTCATAATCACTCCAAAAACATCATATCGATGTTGACAAAGAGAATAACATCCGATAGAAAAGTGTGCTCAATCTTTAACAATAAGAGATTTATCATGGCCAGTTTAACACAAACGACACGATACCGTCGCAAGCTTCGCCGCAAGAATGCCGGTAAAGAACGCAAGCGCGCGCTTCGGCTTCATGGCACCACACCCGCTTTTCCCATTCACACTCCAGAAGCGGATGCAAATGCTCCCGCCGAGGTTAAGCAAGGTAAATTCTACCGACGCAAACTTCGTCGCAAACTCAGAGAGCGCGGAGAAGCTTAGTCCGTCCGAACATCCCGGATACTGAAAGGGGTCCATCGTGACTCCTATTTTCCGTTTTTACACGACCCTTCGCGGCAGTGAAAAAAAACGTTCCGCATTCTGTGACGTTATCCGCTCAATCTCTTCTACAGTACGATTTTGTAATTGGGCAACCTTTTGGGCAATTAACGGCAAGTAACACGGTTCATTTCTCTTTCCCCGATGAGGGACTGGGGTCAAAAACGGGCTGTCGGTCTCCAAAAGAAGATGAGACACCGGCGCATTGCGAACGACCTCTCTCATGACCGCTGCATTTTTGAACGTGATGATTCCCGGAATCGAGATGAGGCCCCCCTTCTGTACAATTTCTTGCATGTAGGCTACATCACCCGTAAAGCAGTGAAACAACACGCCGACTTCTTGAAAAGCGACTTCTTCGCACAAAATTTGAAATGTTTCTCTCTCTGTTTCACGATCGTGAATAACAATGGGAAGCCCGAGTTCCTTTGCCAAGCGAATCTGCTTGCGAAATCCCTCTCTTTGTTTCTCTCTCGACACCGTGCAGCGATAGTAGTCTAATCCCATTTCTCCAATGGCAACCACTTTGGGATGCTGCGCCAGGCTTCGAAGCCGTTCAATGACTTCTTCATCGATTATGTCTGCCTGATACGGATGTACGCCAACGGTTGCAAAGACTCTTTCATGTTCTGCGGCCGTACCAACGGCCCTTCGCGCCGATGCCATTCCAAAACCCGAACCGATGCAAATCATCGTATGAACACCGGCTTGAAAAGCGCGCGATATCACTTGAGAGACGCTCTCTTGATCGTCATAGACCTCTTGATCCAAATGACAATGGGTATCTATCACTGCATTTCCAGTATCGTGCCTGGCTGGGAGACCAAAGACTCGCTGAAATTGATGACCAAGGACTCGAGGATTAAACGACCATTCACATGGATAACCAAATCGGCACGTGCGGTGGCAAGCTGTTGAAAAAGAGACGACAGTGCTCGAGGACAACAACGAAATCGGGAGAGTCTCTCACGGATATCATTGTGATACAAAGGGCTCTCGGCATTTGCCCACATTAGAAATAGATCTCGAAGCAGGGTTTCAGCGAGATCAAGCAATTGATTCAGTCTCGGCAGCCAACGCTGCTTTTCCCCTGCGCAAAACCTTTCTGCCCAAGCGACCTGTTGCCCCACTCCTTGCCCCAAAACGTGTAAAAAGTCGTCTCTCAATCCCATCCACTCCGAACTATCTTCCATGTATTTCAAAGCGCGTCCGGGGCAGCCATCTGAAAGTGATAAGATATGCTCGAGGAGTATTGGATCTTGGTGTTCCCTAGCATCTACAAACCATTTTGAGAGGACTTCGCGGGCTACCGGACGAAATCGAATGCGCTGGGAACGCGAACGAACGGTGGCGATCATTTGTGCGGCGGCGGAGCAGATTAAAATGAATGTTGTAGAGGACGGTGGCTCTTCCAACGTTTTGAGCATTGCATTCGCGGTTTCGATTCGCATCGCTTCTGCAGGATTCAAAATGACAACCCGCTGCTTGGCTCGATAAGGATGTACCTGAATCTTTTTAATGAGCTCGCGTGCTTGGCGCACAGAGATAATTGGCGCCGTTCGTTGGGGATCGAGCCCAATGTTCAGAATGTCGGGATGCTCATCTTGCTCGATCGTGCGGCATGACCAGCAGTTGTTACAAACGGTTCCCTTTTCGCAATTCAGAAGTTTTGCAAGCCAACGCGCCGTTTGGGACTTACCAACACCGGAGGGTCCTTCAAATAGAAGACAGTGATGTAGGCGCTGGGTTTTAGCCAATCGTTTTAGTCTTTCTCTGAGTATTTCGTTACCGAGAAGCATAGAAATTTATCCGACGTGTTAGAGAATAGATAACACTAAAATAGGAATAAAGATGCTCACTTACCTTTTTATGACCGTTTTTCAGGCACAAGCCGCCTCGTACTACAGTTTTGATAACATCGCAAAAAATAGCGAACTCTTCAAGAAGGCAGCTGAGATTTCTGGTGGCCGCTTTGACGATATGCAAAGCGAACTGAACAAGGCCAACACTGCGCTAAAAGACTTGGAGATCGGTACTGCTCTATTAAACCAAAAAGAACTCATCAAGTGGGAGTCTTATTGTCAAAACGAAATCCAACGTCAATTTGCTTCGATACAAAATCACTCTCAAACGTTACAAAGCGAATTCAGCTCGCACTTTAAAGAATCTGCCATGGCCGCCCTTAAATCATTTCCCAATGCGAAGGTGTGTAAAAAAAATCCCAACCCCTACCTGTCCTCAAAGCCTTGTGAAGGAAACGATGTCAGCAAAGAGATCGCAAAAAAAATGGACGCCGATCAAAAATTAGTAGCCGCGATTCAAGCTCTACAAGACCGCGATTGGCCAACATTGACCATACCACAAACCGAAATTCCCATGGTGGAATTTCAAGGTTCCAAGTACAAAATTCAAATCGATGTATTGTCTTATATTCTCAAGGAAAATGTAAAAAAGCACAAGATGACGTACGAAAGTCAATATAGCCAAATTGCATCCGTTATCGACACAGACCCCAACGCCCGAGAGAAGGCCACATTGTTCTACGATGACTATAAACAAAATATGAAAAATGAACGACAAACCTTGGAAAAAGCCATAAAAGCCTTCCTCAAAAAGGCTCGTAGAAAAGATAAACGATTTTTAGACATTGGCTTTTGTGGAAATCCTGTCGACTTGGGAGGTTGCCCCGGTGAGGATTTGACACAAGAGACGCTCGATTGGCTCCTAGAGCACAAAAAGTCCCGAAATATTCTTAAAAAAGCC
>JAYYRF010000707.1:0-28041 GCA_036127535.1 Myxococcota bacterium
CTTGTGACAACTGCTTGGAATTATATCCGATCTGCGTCTTGAGTACCATTGTTGTAGACTGTCCCGTACGATCCCAAACACACGCCAAACCCAACAATAATATCAGCTGCATCACGATTTCCCCTGCTTTAATCTACTACCCAAATAACGGCCCGACGATTCTTTGCCCACGAATCTTCATCATTACCCGCTGAAATGGGTTTTTCTTCCCCATAAGAGACGGTTTCAATTCTGGCGTTTCCAACTCCAACGGACTCGAGATATTTCTGTACAATCTCCGCGCGCTTGAGTCCCAAAGACAAATTATATGCCGTAGTTCCCCGTTCGTCACAATGGCCTTCAATACGATATTGATAATCCATCGCAAAGCAGTCTTTGTGATCGTCCAGCAGAGCTTGTGCATCTCCATCGAGTTTATAGTCGTCCATATCAAAGTAAAAAACGATTTCTTTGCACTTTTCCGGCAATATTTCTTCTTCGGGCTCCGCAGAAATCGCCGCCAAAAGCGTGTGGGTCTCTCCGGATGGATTTTCTACTTTGACGTCGTGGGTGCCCTGACCAAGAGCCGGAATCGAGAAGGATAAGGCACTCTCATCGATCAATTCTACCCCTGAAATGGGAACACCATCTATGTACAGCATTAACCCTTCTTCGAAACCACTCCCCGCTGCTCGTGCCGGTGCGCGAACGCCCACCAAAACCGAGTCGGGATCGACGCTGATCAAGCGCAGTTCTGATTCTGGCTTAACGGGGGCCAGCGCCCCCACTCCCTCTTCTATGACTTCTTCTTGGGAATTGACGCTTGCCTTTTTTTTACATCCCACAAGGGGGGTACCTAAAACACCAAAAAACAGACTGTACAGAAACACGGAACACCTCTTTCTTTTCTATATAAATCTAAAACCGTCATCAAGACTCTCTCTTCCTATATATGAACAAAAATATTGTCATGTCAACATATAGAATCGAATTCTACTCAAAAAATATCCGTCACGAAGAATCTACAAACGTTAATCTGAAAAAAAGAGGAAGAGACAATTTCACAGTTACACGGCAACACCGCTGGCCTAAAAAGCAACCAAACCCGATCTCTCACGCGACTGTACGCACGCCGCGTTCCACGAGAAAAGTTTATCCATCCCGAACTCGCTCGTTCCATCTGCGAACTCTCTCGGGAACTCAAACGAAAAATCGGCCTTCTCGTCGATCGATCGGGCACGATTATCCACGTTATCGTCGGGGATGCGCACCGCTTGTTTATTCCCGATCTCACACGCCATCGTGCTGGAAGCTCGCGTTTTCGCGGTCTTCGACTGATTCGTACGCATCTTCGCAATGAAGGACTCACCCGAGATGACCTGACGGATCTGAGTTTGCTCCAACTCGACGCCATTGTTGCCTTGCAGGTACAAACCAACGGACTTCCGGGTACGGTGGAACTGGGCTACTTAAACCCACAGTCGAAAGGCGCAGAAGATCCGTGCACGATTCAGAAAATACCGTCTGTTTATAATTGGATTACCGATTTTCTACGGTTTATCGAAGAATTAGAGCAAGACTTCTCCAAACGCGATGCGTTGATCAAGGTCGATGGACGCCCCGGTGCCATTTTGATCAACGTTACCACAGGTCCGGCATGGGAAGCACAAGCCAAACTCAAAGAACTCGAACGACTGGCGACCACCGCGGAACTCCAAATTTTAGATCGATTCTTACAAAGAAGAAAACACATCGACGGTAAATTCGTCGTTGGAAAGGGAAAATTAGAACAAATTCTCGTTCGTGCGATGCAAGCCGATGCCGATGTGTTGGTGTTTGACAATGAACTCAGTCCTTCTCAACTCCGAAACATCGCCTTGGCCACCGATCTCAAAGTGATCGACAGAACCCAACTCATTCTCGACATCTTCGCACAACGCGCGCAAAGTCGAGAAGGGAAACTGCAGGTCGAAATCGCCCAGCTTCGCTATCGCAAACCCCGCATTAAAATCATGCCGACCGCCATGAGCCGTCTTACCGGTGGCATCGGAGGACGTGGTCCGGGCGAAACCAAATTAGAAATCAATAAAAGACGCGCCGATGAACGCCTCAATCGTTTGGAAAAACAACTCTCCAAACTGTCAAAGGGTCGTGCACTCCGTCGATCCCGACGTCAAAAAGCCAATGTGCCACAAGTGTCTTTGGTCGGATACACCAACGCCGGAAAGAGTACCCTTCTCAATACGATGACCCGATCCGATGTTGACGCGGAAGACAAACTCTTCGCCACCCTCGATCCAACCTCTCGACGCTTTCGATTTCCGCGCGAACGAGAAATTATCTTAACCGACACCGTCGGATTCATTCGGCAGTTGCCCAAAGAACTGGTAGAAGCTTTCCGTTCCACGTTCGAAGAAACCTTGGAAGCAGACCTCATTTTACACGTTGCAGATGCCGGAGACCCCGAACTTGAAACCCACTTGCGCGAGGTAGAGAAAACCCTCCAGTCCCTCAAGGCCGAACACATTCCCAAGCTCTTGGTCTTCAATAAAATCGATACCGTCGATCCCATTGAATGGGACACACTCGCACAAAAATACAATGCGATTTTGTGTTCGGCTGTTACCAAAAATGGTCTCTCGTCCCTGATAGAAGAAATCGAGCAGCAACTCTTCCGTCAAAAAAATCAAGGTCTCTAATGCTCGTCCTGCTTTTGTCTTGCATGCCCCTCTCGGATGATGGAGACTGGTCTGACGAAACCCTCCTCTCCCCTACAATTACGCAATTTTCTTGGGAATGCATCGAAGAAGATGCGCTGTGGAATTTTGATGTTTTGAGTGCGGGATGGACTGCCAATGGAACGCTTTGGCTCTTGGATACCGAAGAGCATCTCGAAGAACACCCTCTTAGCTCGATCGGTGCGGCGTCCGATCAAAGCCAAGACCACCTCCAACTCGCACTTCCGATCGTCGGAGACTGGCGGGACGCACAAAAAGGAAAGAGCACCCGCTTTTTGTGCGAAGAATCAGCCGATCTCTCAATGTTGGTTCAAATCTATCACCCCAAAACACGCGCAGAGAGTGACTGCGTCTATGTCGGCTCTGGTTGGGATACGGAGAGTGACCCCGATTGTGAGAACCCTTGGAGCGAATGACGCGAAGCGATTTTATCCGCCAATTTGATTGCAGAGAGCAAACTCGACGGATCCGCCACTCCTTTTCCCACCAAGGAATCCGCCGTTCCGTGATCGACGCTGGTTCGGATAATCGGTAACCCGAGCGTCCAATTGACCGAGCGACCAAAGTCAACCGCTTTGAGCGGTGCCAGTCCTTGATCGTGATACATTGCAACCACCATATCCACGAGACCTTTCTGCGCCAACAAAAAGGCCGTTTCGGCCGAGACAGCTCCTTCTACGAGGTATCCCTCTTCTCGCAATCGATCACAACAAGGATGAATCGTCTCGGTCTCTTCATGCCCCAAGAGTCCTTCTTCTCCAGCATGGGGATTGAGTCCACAAACGGCAATGCGAGGATTTTGTATCCCCAAATCTCTTTTGAGATGAAAGGCCGCGGTGCGAACCGTGTATCCAATTCGCTCTTGTGACAAAGCGGCGCCCACCGACATAAGTGGTATATGCGTTGTCACCAATGCCACCTTTAAATCTCCTCCCGTAAAAGCCATGACCGACTCAGCCCCGCACAACGCCCCCAAAAAGTCGGTATGACCTTTGAAGGCAAATCCGCGCTCCGATAATCTCTTTTTGTTGATCGGTCCCGTAATCATGGCAGCGGCACGACCGCTCAAACATGCCTTCGCTGCAAATTCGATCGCTGCTACTTCTGCCGCTTGGTCTCCGTCAGAGAAGGAGATCCGTGATATGGGTTCCGCATTGTCCAATGTTTCGACGCGGGGTGGTCGCTCATCTTTCCAATTATCCAATGCTTCTTCTCTGCCCAACAAAACCAAAGGCCTTTGGTTCCTTCGAAGCCGCAAGGCTTTCATGGTTATTTCTGGGCCAATACCCATGCCATATGTGAGTAAAAGAGGACGCTTCATGGCTTGGAAGGAGGTGCAGCCAACTTAATGTCGATAGAAGCCCGTCGCTTCACCTGCTCGATCCATTTCTTTTGCTCTACTTCAAATCGCTCCGCATAGTAGCTCTCTAAAATGCTGGGTCGCAGTTCTTCAAAGCTTTGTGTTGCGGTTCTTCGCTTGGAAAAAACATACAGTAAGAAGCACCCCGATGTATCACAAACCGGATCTGACAACGAAGACACCGGTGTGGAGAAAGCCGCTTGGTCTAAATCTGCTCGCAAGGCACCTTGCGCAAACGTGCCCATTTTACCTTCGCGTATTCCGAATGCGCCTTGGTCATATTCTTTGGCCAAATCTGAAAAGACTTCTCCGGACTTCAATCGCGACTGGATTTTCGACACCGTCTCTCCCAACGCCTCTTCGTGAAGACGCTGTACTCTTTGCAAAAGCTCCTTATCCGACAGAACATCTTGGCTTGGAGAAATCGGATTGGACAAGAATATCGCGCCCAACTCTGCTTCTTCGGGTGCATTTCCAGACAAGCGTCGATATTTATCTAAAAGAGCGTCCTCATCGACCGATATTCGCGGTTGGAGAATCGCCTGGTTAAACTTCATTTGCCTCAGGCTCTCTTTCATTTCTTTACGGTACTGGTCCCAAGAAATACCGCTCTTGAGAACTTCTTTCTTCAAGGTTTCCACATCGAACTGGTTCGCGCGCGCAACGTCTCCAATCGATTTGTCCAACTCCGCTTCTGTAACATCCAAACCGAGATTTTGCATTTCTTGTGCGATCAGTTTGCGCTGGATTAGGGATTCTAAAACCTTGATTTCAGCCGCTCTTCTCTCTTCGACCGACAAAACCTCTTTGATGATGAATTCTGTTCCCAAATCGTATACCTCGGAGAGGGTAATCACCTCAGAATTGACAACCGCCGCAATCCGATCTATGGGTGCACCCCACGAGAGAAACGAGAGAAGAAGAGCAAACACCTACTCGACTGCCTTTTTCAACGATGGCGCGCCTTTCTTTGGCATCCCCATTCCGGGCATACCCAAAGACGGTCGAGGCGATGATTTGATTTCGATAGCCTTGAGCTTCTCCTCATCTACGCTGACCGAGGCCGTGGAGCGAAGTTCTCCGGTATAGTTTTCATAGTGCGCTGAAATCTTAGCATTTTTCATCTTTCGCATAACCGTGCCTTGGGCGGTTTTAAAGCTTCGAACCTGTGCTGCTCGTCGCTCCTTGAGCAAAATGATGTTGTATCCTTCTTTGGTTTCGAATGCGTCGGACAATTGGCCTTTTTTCATCGCAAAGGCTTTGGTTATAAGTTCTGTATCCAAACCGGGTTTGCCTTTTTCGGAAACAAATCCAACATCGCCGCCTCTTCTCCGATATGGACCTTCTGAGGTTTTTTCCGCGACTTCCTTGAACAAGGATGTATTTTTCGAAAGCTGCCCGCGAATCCGATCGGCTTCCGCTTTGGCCTCTTCTTTGCTTCGATCTGCTTTTACTTTGATGAGAATACGAGAAAACTGCACCTTCTCCGGCAATGAAAATTCATCTATATGCTCGTTATAGTACGCTTCGAGTTCCTCATCTGTAATATCAGAGTTTTTCACCGACTTGTATACATCTTCGCGCAACAATGCGTTCATCATCACTTTCTTAACTTTTGGATCCCGGAAAAGCTGTCGCTCATAGGCCTTTTGATACAAGAGTTCTTCACTGATCAACTGATCCAAAACCTCTTTGCGCTCTTCGAGGGAAAGAGACTTCCCGTCGGCGGGAATCTTGCGGGAGGCGGCTCTCTCAAAATCTTTTGAGCCTATCGCAACATCATTGACGCGGGCTAGCACTTCTCCTACGTCTTCTTCTGAAGCCGCAGGGGCCTCCGCCGTAACTTCTTTTTTGGTCTCTGTCTTTGTTTCCTTTGTTTCTTCTCCGCATGCAGTGAGCGCAAGAGAGGTCACAAAACCCAATTGCCAAATTCTCATAGATTCTCCCAAAATATTAAATTATTGTGCATTTTTGGTCTGTACAACCAAATCAGAAGTTATGCATATAACACTTTCGTTTCCAAATTGGCATAATTTTACAGATTTCATTCGTTCGTTTTCCCCTTTGTCACTTGAGATTTACACCATTACCCCTTCGATGTTCTCTCTCTTCCACTCGATTCGCTCACGCATTCTCTTTTTTTTCATGTTGTCCATCGCGGCATTTGTTACCGCCCTTCTCTATGAATTTCGACAACTCAATAACATTGGTACCGGACTGGACGTCATTAACGGCTGCTACATTCCGATGGCAGAGGAAATCGCTCACACAGAAGCGTCCATGCGTCTATTGGAACAAGAACACGAAAGAATCACCCGAGAAGCAATTCACCATATCCGAACCGGGAACACACAGTTTCAGCTCTCCGCTTTGCGATCCAATCTACAAGACGTTGAAAATTTTATCCGATCCAGCCAGCAACAAGAACACCTACAATCTGAACAACTGATGTTTACGAAACTGGGGGACATACTCTCTCAAACCAAAAAGCATTCTCTCGGATACGAAGAAACCCTTTCCAAATGGGATGATAAACGCCGCGACTCTGACCTCAATGATCTACACCGAAGACGCACGGAGTTATCCCTCAGCGTAAACCGCCTGAGTACCTTAGTGAGCAATCGGATTCTAGAGGTCGGATTTCTAACCGCCAGCGCCAAAGAAAGGAGTTATGTCGTCGGTGGATCTCTTACTTTACTGGCCATTTTACTCTCTCTTGGACTCGTCGCTGTTGCCCTGAAAACGATACAACCGCTGGAAACCCTTACCAAAGAGGTTCAAAAAATCGCTTTGGGGGACTATACGAAGGGATTGCCATATACCGACGCTCTACGCGGCGGAAAAGAAGTATCTGTCCTAACCAAAGAATTCAACACCATGGCCCAAGCCGTACAGGAACGGCAAACCGCACTCAACGAATTGTATCTCAAGTTGCAAAAGATCATCAACACCATAGACTTTACCATATTTTTGACGGAGAACGACACGATTACCATGCTCAATCCCGCGGCAAAAAGAGACTGGAACGCACAAATCGGCATGAATCTCCCCCAGTCACTTCGTGGCCTGAATCCCGGAAGATACGAAGAACACACATTGGGCAACAACCTCTTCGATATTCATATCACGCCTATGTATACCGTTGGGCTATTGTGGACAATTGAGAATATAACGGCCCGTGTGAACGTTCGAAACCAACTTGCCCGAGCCAAACGACTCGCCATCGTCGGACGGATGCTCGCACAAGTCACCCATGAAGTCCGAAATCCACTCAACGCCATGAGCCTCAACGCGGAGATGCTCGCCGACGAAGACTTGGACGGAGAAGCCAAAGAGATGCTGCAAATCATCTCTCTGGAAATTCATCGACTCGAGAAGATCACCGAACGGTATCTTAGCTTGTCTAAAAGAAGGGAAATCGAGTATACGGAGGTCTCCCCGATCGTCGTGATCAAAGAAATCCTCAACATAGAGTCCTCAATCTACTCTCGTGAATGGGTACAGATACATCTAGATGGAGAGGATAAGACCACCTTTTTGGACGAAGACGCACTGCGAAGAGCACTGCGAAATATTATCCGAAACGCCATCGAGGCCAATGCCAAACAGCTGCATATATCGGTTTCCTTTTCCGAAAATCTGTGCATTTCCATAAAGGACGACGGAGACGGGATTGAATCCACCGAAAACATTTTCGACCCCTTCTTCACGACCAAAGCCCAAGGAACCGGATTGGGTCTTGCCATTTCTCAACAAGAACTCGAGGAGACCGGCGGTGGTCTTTACTGTCACAACAACCCCAAGACGGGCTGCACCTTCATCATTAAATTTCCTCTTCGAACCGAAGAACACATTTCCCAAGGCAATATTGTATGAGCACACTCATTTTAATCGTCGATGACGAAGCATCCAACCGACAAACTCTTTCTCGAGTTTTACGAAGAGAAGGATACGATGTCATTGAAGCCTCCAACGGCCAACAAGCGCTGCAAAGATTGGCGCAAAGTCCGGTTTTAATGATCTCGGATATCCAAATGCCCAAGCTCAATGGCATCGAACTGCTCAAAGCATCGCGCACACATCATCCCGATACGGAAGTCATTTTAATGACGGCGTACGGTACCATCGATACCGCTGTGGAAGCGATGAAATTGGGTGCATGGGATTTTATCACCAAACCCATCAAACGAGCAGAATTGCTCCGCGCCGTACGCAGAGCCATCGAGAAGTACGCATTGAGCAAGGAAAATCGAGAACTCAAAGATGCTCTTTCCAGAACCTTACCGCGAGACTGGATCGGTAATTCTCCTACGATGCGACGACTAATCATTCAAGCCAAACAGGCAGCGGACTCTCAAGCATCCATTCTACTTTTGGGAGAAAGCGGAACCGGAAAAAGTCGCTTGGCACAAAAAATACACAAACTCTCTCCTCGAAAAAATGGGAAACTGATCACCCTAAACTGTGGTGCCATTCCGGAAACCCTACTCGAAAGCGAACTCTTTGGGCACGAAGCCGGTGCCTTCACCGGTGCGCAAAAACAGCGGTTGGGTCGATTTGAACTCGCCAATGGCGGTACGCTATTTCTGGACGAATTCACCGAGATGAGCACCCACCTCCAAGTTAAGCTCTTGCGGGTTCTGCAAGAAGGGGAGTTTGAACGCGTCGGAGGAAGTACGACCCTGCGAGCCGATGTGAGGATTATCGCGGCGAGCAACCGATCACCGAGACAAGCCATCGAAGAAAATCGACTTCGAGAAGACCTATATTATCGTCTCAACGTAATCCAACTCAAACTGCCTCCTCTTCGAGAGAGAAAAGAAGACATACCTGCCCTGTCACGACACTTTGCATCGATTCACGCCGAGCGAAACAAGCGCCCCTTCAAGGAAGTCCATCCCGAAGCCATGGATGTACTGTGTAATTGGCATTGGCCGGGCAATGTTCGAGAACTCGAAAACACCATCGAACGCGCCGTCGTTCTCTCTCAATCGAATTTGATCGAAAAAATTGACTTACCCAGTGAAATGCTGGAACAAAAAGAAATGCAGGGAAAAAAGCTGGTTTTTGCTTTGGGAACCCCCCTCAAAACCATTGAACGCATTGTGATCCAAGAAACCCTTTCCATGGTTGGCGGCGATAAAAACCGTGCGGCAGATCTATTGGGCATCACGGCTCGCACAATCTATCGCAGAGAGGCCGATTGGAGAGACGCTTGATGAAACAGTGGAAACTCTACGTGCTACGCTGTCGCGATAACACCATGTACTGTGGAATTACCAACGATCTGGAGGCTCGCATACAAAAACACCAATCGGGCAAAGGAGCAAAGTATACCCGCGCCCGCCTACCGATCATGCTTTTGTGTAGTTGGAACTGCACCGACCAGTCTCATGCCGCACAGCAGGAGTATCGTTTTAAGGCTCTGTCTCGGAAGCGGAAACTTCTCGCTCTGCAGGATCCGAACTGGGTTCATCCACCTTCTCCTTAGGTGCTTTCTTTCGCTGGGTAAAGACGTACTCATCGCGCTCTTTTAAACGGAAAAAGAGAACCCAACCCGCAACAAAGAGAAACATAGAACCGTATTGTGCGGGTGTAAATCCAGCCCACCGGAGATCAGAGTTCGGCAGATCGGTATTTCTCAAGAAATCCAAACCAAAGCGAACCGGCGCGTACAACAGACAAAATAGCATCGCAAAACTGCTGCAGCGCAGTGAGCGCTTCCGCAAAAACCAAAACACCAAAGCGATACCGAATACATAGATCGCTTCGTACAGACCCAAGTCGTGTCTGGCTCCGACTTCCCACGTTACCATACAGGTATCCCATACACCATCCTGTGTCGGGCACCCGTTTTGTGTGACCATTAAATTTGGATCCAATTGCTCAAATACACGCTCTGAAACGCGAAAACGCATTTTATCTGGAAAGTCAACCGCCAAAGCAAATTCGCTGCTTCGACCAACGTGGTCATGGGCAGTAAAACATCCCAAACGTCCAAAAAACCAGCCGAATGGTAATCCAAAGGCAATGGTATCCGCATGCAACCAAAAAGGACGTGGACGAACCCAATTAAACCAAACGATCGGACCGATAATCGCCCCCAAAAAACCACCATTGCTCGAAAAACCTGCCCAAATTTTAATTAAAATCACCCAACCCTTCTCATCAATCAGATGCGGATTGTACGCCAAAACGTGGACGAGATGACCAAAGACAAAACCCATTCCAACAATAAATAGACCGCCATCTACAATATCTTTGATGTCCAAACCGAGTCGAATCGCCCGAGAACGAGACATTTCTAAACCAACAATAAAACCCAACGAGACCAAAATTGACCACGAATCCAATGCAATCCCGTAGATATTATAAACAGGAGGACTAAAATAGGGTATAAGAGCCAACATAATAATTATACCTTTCTGAGAAAGAGAGATTAAAGATACCTATCTCATTTTTCTATCATCTGGAGAGAAAAGAATGTCCGTAGTTACAGCCGATCTACTCTTAACCAATGCCAGACGCGACGAAGTGTTCGCGTGGTTGGGTGATCCCACAAACCATCCCTCCTTTCTGCAAAACGTGTTTTCTCAAGTAGAAGAAGAGTCTCCAGACTCTTTTCGTATATCTCTGAAGGCCGGCTTTAAAAAAAGAACATTCCTCTATCGCTTCGATCAAAAAGACGACAGCCATGGTGGCCGACGAATTCGCATCAAAACTACGGGAAAAAGAGCCGAAGGTACCATAAGCTACAGCTTACGCACCATGAAACCATCTCGAAATACCCTTCTCACCGTTACATGGGACTACTCCGCCGGCGGTCAGCTGGGATATCTGCTCAACCAACTCAATATTCAACAGACCTATATGGAACATATTAAGAAGATTCTGGGCGAAATCGATCGCGTTTTTCCCAGACCGACCTCCTAGATCCATTTGCTCATAATGAGCTTATCTCGAAATACGCTATTTTCCTCGAGAAACTCCCCTTTCAGATGAGCCTCTTCCGCAAACCCCAATTGTTGATATAAAGCGATCGCACCAACATTGTCCGTAAAAACCGATAAACTGACCTTCCGTATTTTTCGGTTATGGTGTGCCCACTGTAAAGCGGCATCCATCAATGTTCGCCCCAAGCCCAACCGTCGAAATTCAACGTCCAAGTAGATCTCGAGTTGTCCAACATGTCGGGTACGCAACAAGCCTCCACCCAAAATCGAAACCAAACCAATTACGCTTCCGTCATATACGGCGACAAAGTAGCAAGAGTTGTATTGAACCGAATGATAGTGAATAATTCGCTCTTGTTCCGCAGTATCACGAGAAAACTCGATCAAACTTGTAGCGAGATACCGTTCTTCGGAGACAACCTCCCGAAATAGACGCAAGCATCCGTATGCATCGGCGGCTTCTGCCATTCGAATGACAACCTCACCATTCGTCGTATCGACCCTTTGTACATAAACCATCAGTTATCGATGATTTCCGCAACAAAGTCATCGGTAAGTTCCGGTCGTCCATGATCTTCAATCACAACTTCTCGAACAAATACACGGTCGGATTTATACTCGGTTTTGGAATTCTCTTCCCAAAGTAAAACGTATTTTGAGCCGTCTTTTTTGTTGGTATGTAGCTCAAATTTATAGATCCAGCGTTCCGATCGGGCGCGACGACTTTGGGGCTCGATCTGTTTTTTTATCGGACGTCCCCATGCCATCAATAATTCTTCTTTGTTCCACCCAACCTTCACTTCGCGCAAGAGGATTTGCTTTCGTCGGTCTTCGTCGACATTATAGAATTTATCCCATAAACCGTTGGATTTGAGATAGCCATCTCTCTCGTCTTGGGTTTTCAATTTGAGATACTCCTTCCGTTGATCTTCCTCCATGAAAACACGTAGCGCTTCGTAATGATCCGCTTCTTGTGGCTCCAATCGCTTGATCAAGTGCTTATAGCCACAACCACTCATCAGTACAAATCCCAACAATAAAGCTCTCATTTTGTCTCCTCCGGAATGAAAAAAGTGTCTTTTGGATTCAAGGATAAAAGATTTTCTCCTCCAATCCAACCTTTTTGGTTCTCTCTCTCTATAAAATAATTGTTTGAACGTCTCTCTATAATCCGAAAATCATCACCCTTCTGCAACAAAAATAGAGAAATTCCCGTTACCGAAGGCTTGCTGCGAACCGAAACCTCTTGTGAAACCACGTAGGCAATGCGATCGTTCTCCATCGCGCGCAACGAAAACCAAAGAAAAAGAAAGAAGGAAAGAAAGAGGACGATCGACATGTCCTTACGCCTTTGCCAACCCCATAGCCCTCCCAAGAAAAACACTGTGGCGAGCCAAGATAGGTACTCCGCCGGTACCATCGGTCCTTCTATCGGAAGATCGGACGCAGAGAGGTTGTGCGCGATATCAGAATTCCACGGCTGCATTTTTTGCGCGCGAATCCAAGCGATCTTTGCGGGTAACTCTTCTCCACTTTGATACAGAGCATTTCCCAACCCCCAATAAATATGCGGATCCGCACCCCTTTCTTCCAATGCTCGCAGATAGGATTCAATCGACTGCTCATAACGACCTTCTTGCGCATGCTGCTTGCCTTGAACATAATGCTCCAAGGGATCCGCCCAAAGCATCGTGGTCAAGAATACAATCACGCTCCCCCCAATGCACGAAGCTCTTTCTCCAAGTCCTGAATTTCTGCACCACCGTATCGAGCGAGATACAACTGTTCTTTGATGTGCACGACCTTCGAAGAAGGCAACTCGGAGCCCTCTTCTTCACAATAGGAGCAAAGCGCGTCGAAATAAGAGGAAAATATCGCCAAGCGCTTCGCGCGATCTATAGGAAGCTTCCCGGGTAAAACCGGCTTACTTCGAATCTGCGGCGCTTTCTTTCTGCGAAACAGCCACAAACCTGAAACCAAAGTAAAAGGCCAAACGATCCACCACGGAGCCACTGAACGCCCCAATTCAGAAGGAGGGGATCGCAGTTCAGAGGAGGATACCGCCGAGGAATCGCTTTCTTTTTCCTGAAAAGAGTCGAGTCCAAGCTCTGTATTCTCTCCTTTTAAGATTTGAAACGAAAAAGGATCGCTTTCCAAAAGCTCGAACTCTTCTTTTTTAGGATTGAAAACCCGTATTTGAAGAGGAGGAAGAACCTGCTTTCCTTCCACCAATGGAATAACGACCCGTCTGAGCATCATTTTTGATGCATATA
This sequence comes from Myxococcota bacterium, assembly GCA_036127535.1. Lineage (GTDB taxonomy): Bacteria > Myxococcota_A > UBA796 > UBA796 > UBA796. Next base: position 13,304 of record JAYYRF010000707.1, read on the forward strand.
GCCCTTCGTTCATACGGTGTTCATATTGTGGTTCATCATCGTGAACCTCCATCGAATCGACTGTCCATGCCGGCCAGCGATATCCCTCTATCACACCGTTTCCCCACAATTCGAGCACGACCTCTATCGCTTCTCCGACCTTTGCCACACGCTTAGACGGATATGCTCGTAGCTGAAATACGCCGACCAACCCGGAGTAATCCGTCGGCGCAGGTGGAAGTGGACGCACGTTACCAATTAAAATATCGGTATTAAATCGTTTGAGCTCTGTCTCCGGGAGAAAGAAGCGCCGAGGAGAAGACTGACCGACCTTTACCGGAACCGAAACCAAAATCTCTCCCGGCCCAATTTCATATCGACCCTCTTGTCGAGCCTTGAGCGGAACATGCCACTCAAATATCTCAACCGATCTTCCTCCCTCCAACACCACGTTTTTTTGGGTTTCAATCTCCAAACCGGAGACCATGTCCCAATTGCTCAAGCTTGGCTGATTCCAGGTGTTTTGCTGACTTCTTCCTCGCTTCTCATAACGGAACCGATAAGAGACGACTTCCCCTTCATAGGGGTGGCTTTCGGACAAAAATGCCTCGACCCTTGCGATTTCGTTTGTCTTTTGAGAGGGGGAGAGCACCTGTATCTTTTGGGAAGGAGCGACATAGCTTCTTCCTTGGTAGCGTACACTGGCAGGCCCTAAGCGCCATTCTCCCTCCTCTAAGGCCACCACTTTATAACGGTAGCGCAGAATGCTCGTCGATTGACCGTTGATCATTTTAAAAATGCGGGAGGGGGATGGACTGCGAGATTGAATCCGTAAACCCTCGTCCGCTGGAATCAATGGCGGCCTTTCAATCTTGAGATCTTGTAGCTCCAAGACCAACTCAGCACTTTGTCCTCTCTCCATCGTTTGGGCTCCAAAGACCATTTTGACCTCCCTCGCCCAAATCGAAGAAATCAGCAAGATCACCATTCTTTCTTCCCCTTCTTACGCTCGGAGCCAAACCCGCGTGCTTTACCTTCTTTGACGGATTCTATCTTGCGCTCCGCATCTTTTTTCTTCAAGTCTTCGGGGCGCAACACCGCATTGTCCGTCTGCAAATCGGGATTTTCCTCCCCGGATTCGGACAAAGAATCTACATCCAATGCTTCTTCTTCACCATCGCTCAAAGAGAGTCTTTCTTCCGCTCCCGATGCATCCTGTGGATCGGAAGGCGGTCCCTCTTGCGGTTGTGTTGGATTGGGGCGGCCGTCAGATTGCTTTTGATTCGATGCATCTTCCTCGGTCTTTTGGTTCGAGGATTCCGCGGAGGCCTCCTGGCTTTCCGATTCATCCTGGCTTTGCGATTCCTCTTGGTTTTGCGACTGCTCTTGCGGTGATGATTCCGAAGGCGCGTTTTGATTTTGACTCGATTCGTTCTCTGCGGATCCTTGCTGTCCTTGTTGCGAAGAAGACGATTCTTCTTGCAGTCGTTTTTGTATCTCTTCCTCAACCAAAACCGCATTGAACGCGGCGTGTTCGTTTTCATCGGAAAGGGATTGAAAGCCCTGCAGTGCTTCTCGCAATTTTCCTTGTTGGTAAGCGGCAAGTGCCGCGTTGTATAGCGCGCGCTCCTTTTGAGCCGAATCAGATGTTTGCTGCGCAATATCTAAAAATAAACGATGTGCGTCCGAAAATTCTCCTTGTTCATATAGCGTAGATGCGTATTGCTCTCCGAACCGTAAATTGTTTGGATCCTGTATGTAACGCTCCGCCCAGTCCTCTTGGGCATAACTGGGACTGGATATAAAGAATAAAAGCAACAACAGTTTCGCGGTATTACGACGCATCCCACCCAACCCCATACAAAACAATCCCAATGCGAGCGGCCATTGAAAGTATTCATTCCACACCTTTTCTTCTCTTTCTATACTCTTTTTGGATGCGATTTGTTTTTTTATCCCTCGATCGTACAATGCTTCGATATCGCTGGAACCACTTACCGCGTTGCTATAAATCCCACCCGTGATCCGCGACAAACGTTTGAGTGAACGATCATTTCTCTTGGTTGTGACCAACGTCCCGTCCTCGTCCCTCACAAAACCGCCTTTCGGAAGCTCAATACGACCGCCTTTATCGGTACCCACCCCCAGTGTGTAGATTCGAATCTTTTTTTCAAGTGCCCTTTGGGCAGCTTCCTCCAAACGACCGGTGTGCTCTTCTCCATCGGAAACAACCAATATGGCTTTTTCCAAACCCTGATCATCAAACAGACGGACAGACATATCGATCGCAGAAGCCAAATCAGATCCCTGCCAGCGAAAGAGTTCGGGGGTCGTATCCTTAACCAATTTCAAGAAAACGGCGTAATCTCTCGTCAAAGGCATTCGCGGATACGCACCTCCGGCAAAAACGACCAACCCCACTCGATCTCCACGCAGCCTCTTGCTCAATTCGACCAATTCCCATTGGGCACGTGCCATTCGATTTGGAGAAACATCGTTCGCGTACATCGAGCGAGACGCATCCAAAACAACAACGATATCCCTTCCTTTTTGCTCGACCATCACGGTTTCATGACCGTAGCGCGGCCTTGCGAGTGCGAGTATTAAAAAAGCAAAGCCGAACCAAAGCATAACCATTCGGCGTATCGCAACACCGGCTAAATAATTTAGCCCCAAAGATTCTACGGCTTCTTTTCGTTGCCTCAACCAAAAATGAAAGAGCATTCCCATCGGAATTTGCAACAGCAAACACCATAAAAATAACGGAGACCCAAAGCTTAAGTCCGTCATGGAAGTCTCCGTAGAATCGTTTGTGATAACAGAACGTGTGCCAACAAAAATACCAACGCGACGTACACAAAATATTGAAAATGCTCTTCTCTGAGGATGTACTCCGTATACTCTGCCGTTGTGGGTTCCAATGTATCTATCTCTTTGTAGACCTCTTGTAGTGTACGCGTACTTTGGGCTTGGTAGAAAACTCCGCCCGTGGTTTGTGCAACAGACTGTAACACCGCATCGTCCAACATCGGTGCACCCAAAAGACCGAATAAACCCTTTCTCAGTCCCCCACCAATTCCGATGGTGTAGATTTTAATCCCGAGTGTTCCCGCTGCTTGTGCCATTTGTATCGGATCGGAGCCGGTGTTCGACTGACCATCGGTGAGTAGAATCAAAACCTTACTCGGCGCATCCAGATCCTTTAATCGTTGCGTGCCAATGGCAATGGCATCTCCAATGGCGGTCGCACTCTCTCCGGCGACACCGATCTGTATCTGGTTTAAGAAAGGGATCATACCCTCGTGATCTATCGTTAGAGGACACTGGGTAAACGCTTCTTCGCCAAAAACAACCAAACCGATTCGATCGCTGGGTCTTCCTTCGATGAACGTTTGCATGACCGATTTGGATACTTCCATTCTGGAGACCCGTCGTCCTTGCAGTTCGTAATCCTCCTCTGCCATAGAACCAGACGTATCCACAACCAAGATAATATCGAGTCCTTCTTTTTCGATCACCTGCTCTCGTTTTTCGGTATGTGGACGAGCCAGTGCTAAGGTAAGACATATCAGACCCATAGAAGCGAGCAACGACGGTAACCACGCCAATCGAACCCGCCAGGTCTTGCGCGCAGACATACCCCGCAGTGAGGAAAAAGACAAAGAGGAATGACGACCCCACCACGGTAGGAACGCAACCAGCGGCACGAGAATCAAAACATAGGGAAGAGCAAAGGTCATCGTTCTTCCGTTGTGTCCAACGCGTGCAAAACCAAGATGAGATCTTGCTCTAAACGATTAAAGAATGATTCCCCTCCCCCTTCTCTTGCATACTTTAACAAATCCGTCGCATTGAAAATGCGAGAGAGAGCCTGCTTAATCTCTTGCGGTAATGATGCCTTTGATACCCAATTCTTGGCCTCTAGGGGAGTCTTATGAACCAATTCCGACTCCAAAACCGAGTCGAGAAATACGCGAACAATCATCGACAGCGCAACCGCGAGATCGTGATCGCTCGCACCGGAGGCTCGTATCTCTTGCCATTGCTCTCGTGCGCGTTGTACTGGAGATAGAGGCTGGGAACGATTTTTCTGCCTCCGATACCCGTACCAACCAACGATACCGCTCAAAATACCTGCTCCGATTATCCAAGGCCATATCGGAGAACCGGTATCTTCTACTTGCAAAAGACCATTTACTTCAGATGAGGGTCCTTCTATGCCAATGTCGACAAATATTTGCTCTCCACTGTACGTTTTTTGCTCTGTTCCATTGCTTGCCTGTAATTGTAGGGATTCAATCACATGGCTTCCGTCCGTTCCGTACAATAAAAATCGATGTCGTTCATACACGCGATCACCAATTTTTTCTCGAAAAATCTTTTCATCTCTTTGTACCCGCATGGTCTTAGAGTGAGGCTCTTCTACCGATACAGACCAATCGTTGAGAGAGAAAACGTCAACATACAAAACAATCGGCTGCTCCGACGCTACCTTCGAAGATTCGCAATAGGCGTACCACTCTACGACTTCCGTTGATCGTTTGCTTTCTTCCGTACCATCGCACCCCCAAAACCAAAACACCCATCACCCCTGTAATCGGAAGTGACGAAGAAGAGCGAGAATCGGATCTTCTTCCGTAGAGACCGAACTCACACGCATCCGGTCGGTTCGAAGGGACGACAACCGCTGCTCCATGCTCTTCGTGGGAGAGAAGGCCGCGCAATCGACCAACATCTGCTTACCTGATTCCGCGTCTCTCACCTCGACCAGCCCCGATGTCGCGACGCCTCCCTCTAAAGGATCGTGGATTAAAAAGCCGTGAACCGCATGCTTGTGCGATAAAATTTTCAGCCTCTGCGTCGCGTCCACCCAAAAGTCCGATATGATACAAATCGTCGTTTTTCGCTTGAGGAAATTCTGTAGATGCTCCAATGCTGAATCCAAGTTAGAAGTCAGCCCCTGTGCCGGTTCCATAAATATATTTTGAATCAGAGACCATGCATGCCCTCTGCCTTTTCGAGGGGGTATAAACTCCTCCACTCCGGAAGCAAACTTAAGTAAACCCACACGATCTCCGCTTCGAAGTGCTGCGAAGGAAAGCGCCCCCACCAGATAAGCCATCATCTTTCTCTTGTCGCGTTCTCTTCTTCCAAATCGCATGGAAGCAGACACATCTGCAACGATCATCAGATTCATCTCGCGCTCTTCTCGAAATTCTTTTACATGGGTCATACCCGTTCGTGCCGTCACATTCCAATCTATACGCCGGACATCATCTCCAGGCACATATAAACGCACATCTTCGAATTCCATCCCTTGACCGCGGAAGGCGCTACGGTATTCTCCAGAAAAAGGCGAGTCAACCTTCTTACCAAGCTGTAAGTGGATTTTTTGAATTAGACGCAGATCTTCTGAGGTTAGCATCACTCACTCAGGGGGTTCGTATCTTCTGAAAGAGCTGTCGTAAGATCCAGTCGATGGTGATCCGCTCTGCCTCCGCCTCATAGGTCAATAAGATTCGATGCCTCAACACATCCGCTCCAATGGCTTTCACATCATCTGGACTGACAAAGGCACGTCCACCAACAAAGGCGTGCGCACGCGCCGCATGCATCATCGAAAGACTGGCTCTGGGTGATGCTCCAAAATCGATATACTTACCCAAAGAAATCCCTGAAGCCGTTGATTCCCGTGTCGTTCGAACCAAATTGAGGATGTAGTCGATAATCAACTCCTCCATTTTAATGAAAGACAGGGCTTCGCGGCACCGCAAAACGTCTTGAATCGATGCAACCGGCGTAATCTTCTGAGAGTCGGCCGCCCAGCTGCGAAGCAAGATCTCTTTTTCGTCTCTTTGCGAAGGATACTCGACCAAAACTTTGAACATGAATCTATCCGCTTGCGCTTCTGGTAAAGGATAGGTTCCTTCTTGTTCAAGAGGATTTTGTGTTGCCAACACCAAGAAAGGTTCCGGTAGTGGATACGTTTGCCCTCCGATGGTTACTTGTTTTTCGGCCATCGCTTCCAAAAGAGCAGACTGAACTTTGGGGGGCGCACGATTGATCTCATCCGCCAATAAAATATTCGTAAAAATCGGGCCTTTTCTGGTCGAAAATTTTCCTTCCTTTGGAGAATAAATCTCTGTACCAACCAAATCTGCCGGCAGCAGATCGGGCGTGAATTGAATCCGTTGAAAACGAAGATCGACCGAAGCAGCCAAACTTCGGATGGTTAGGGTTTTGGCCAACCCCGGCGCACCTTCCAAAAGAACATGACCATCCGCGAAAAGGCCGATCAAAATCCGCTCAACCATCTGCTCTTGACCTACGATTACCTTTGAAATCGATGCTTGGATATCTTTCACAATTTGAACAAAGGAGCGGAGCTTTTCTCTTCTATCCGTCAAGGAAAGACCGTCATGGGGATCTTTCATACGATGCCTTCAAATGGTTATTGGCTAAAAAAATCGAGGATATCTTTAATAAACGATCCTTTTTCGTTTACCTTCCCTTTCTGTAATTCGGCGAGTTTGCGAATCAACTCGTCTTCTTCCTTTGACAGCTTTTGTGGTACTGCCACCACAACCTGTACAAATTGATCTCCTCGTCCTCTTCTGCCACCCAAAATGGGTACTCCTTTTCCCCGAAGACGAAAGATTTTACCGGATGGTGTACCCGCCGGTATCTTAAGCTCAGTGTCTTCATCCACTGTTGGAACCATAATGGTCGCTCCCAAACAGGCCTGGGGATAACTAATCGGTACCGTTAGCTGAATGTGCTCTTCGTTACGACGAAAACTTTCATGCTCCTTGACGACGATCTTTACGTAGAGATCGCCCGGAGGAGCGGAGGCATCTCCCTCATTTCCTTTACGGGGAACGCGTAATGAAATACCATCGTTTACGCCCGCGGGAATGGGAACCTCTATCTCATGACTTTCTCGGGTTCTTCCTTCCCCGTCACACACCATACACGGATCGCTGATTACGGTACCTTTTCCGTGACAAGTGGGACACGTCGTCCGGATTCGTAGAAACATTTGCTGCTGAAAAACAGCACCTTGACCATTACAGGTACCGCATACTTTGGGCTTCGAACCAGATTTGGCGCCACTGCCATTACAAGCTGAGCAATGAACCTTACGGGCCACTTTTATTTTACGATTGCAACCGTGAACCGCCTCTAAAAAATCGAGCTGCAGACGATACTCTAGATCTTCCCCTCGACGAGCCTGACGACCACCACCGCGACTGCTGCGACCACCACCAAACCCAAATATGTCTCCGAAAATATCACCGAACTGACTAAAGATGTCCTCTTGGGAAGCGAACCCACCGAATCCGCCACTACCGCCACCGCTAAGCCCCGCATGACCGAATTGGTCATACCGGGCGCGCTTTTCATTGTCGGATAGTACAGCGTAGGCTTCTGATGCTTCTTTAAACTTTGCTTCCGCATCCGGGTTATCCGGATTCCGATCTGGATGAAACTTCATAGCCATCTTTCGATATGCTTTTTTGATTTCTTTTGCGTCCGCGTTTTTTTCTACACCCAATACCTCATAATAGTCTCGAGGCATCCTCTATTCCTCGACTTCGATGTCGATGATATCGTCGCCGGACTTTGGAGAATCTGTGGTATCTGCTGTTGCTTCCCCTTGTGCCTGTGCACTTTGTGCGGCTTGGGCGGCTTGGGCTATCTTTTGAGCCGTGCTCTGAAGCGTCGCAGAAGCATCCTTCATCTTTTGTAGATCTCCGGAATCCTTTGCATCTCTGGCATCGTTGAGAGCAGCCTCAAACTCGCTGCTAATCGCCTCGGGAATCTTGTCTCGGTTCTCTTCTAGCATCTTTTCGAACTGGTAGATTTCGCTATCGAGCTTGTTGGTTGTTTCAATCACATCTTTTTGATGTTCATCTGCGGCCTTGTTGGCTTCTGCTTCTTTAACCAAACGATCCACTTCATCAGAAGAGAGGCCACTCGACCCTTGGATGGTGATGTTTTGTTCTTTTCCTGTCTTCTTATCCGTTGCGGTAACTTTCAGTATGCCATTGGCGTCTATATCGAAGGTTACTTCTACCTGTGGAACGCCACGAGGAGCCGGCTCGATACCTTCTAAACGGAATTGACCCAAGAGCTTATTGTCTTTGGCCATCTGCCGCTCTCCTTGGTGAACCTGGATATCAACGGCGCTCTGATTGTCTTGCGCCGTAGAAAAAGTCTCGGACTTTTTGGTTGGAATCGTGGTATTTCGCGGGATTAGCTTGTGGCATATTCCACCCAAAGTCTCAATTCCAAGAGAAAGAGGCGTGACGTCGAGAAGGAGAACGTCGGTTACATCACCAGACAGAACACCACCTTGAATCGCTGCGCCCATTGCAACAACTTCGTCGGGATTTACGGAACGGTTCGGCTCTTTACCAAACATTTCCTTTACCTTCTTTTGAACCAAAGGAATCCGGGTTGAACCACCCACCAAAATAACTTCATCAATCTCGGACGTTGAAACCCCTGCATCCGCAATTGCACGGCGACAAGGCTCGAGCGTTCTTTCAATGATGTTCGAAATCATCTGCTCGAACTTACTGCGCGAGAGACTGAGCATAAGGTGTTTTGGGCCGGATGCATCAGCAGTGAGGAAGGGCAAGTTAATGTCGGTGCTCATCGCACTGGAGAGTTCTTTCTTCGATTTCTCAGCTTGCTCCTTGAGGCGCTGTGCGACCATTTTGTCTTTAGAGATGTCAATGCCGTGTTCTTTTTTGAACTCTGCCTGCATCCAATCGATTAAAACCTGATCGACATCATCGCCACCAAGGTGCGTATCTCCTGCCGTTGACTTTACTTCGACAACATTCTCTGCGACTTCCAAGATGGAGACGTCAAAGGTACCACCACCAAAATCGTATACGACGATGAGTTGTTCTTCATCTTTATCCATACCATATGCCAAAGCGGCAGCTGTCGGCTCATTGATAATACGCTTCACTTCTAAGCCGGCGATTTTTCCCGCGTCTTTTGTCGCTTGGCGTTCAGAATCGTTGAAGTATGCGGGGACGGTAATAACCGCTTCTGTTACTTCTTTGCCGAGGTACTTCTCTGCGGCTCTCTTGAGCTTTTGCAGTATCATAGCGGAGATCGCGGGAGGCGTGTGCTTGTCAGAGTCGAGTTTTACCGCGGGAAGTCCATCTTGTGTTCGTACCACCTCATAAGGAACGCGCTGAATTTCCGTTGCACATTCGTCGAAGCGTCGTCCCATAAAACGCTTGATGGAGAAGATCGTATTGGTTGGGTTGGTGATCGCTTGGCGTTTTGCCGCCACACCTACCATACGTTCTCCATTTTTAAATGAAACGACGGAAGGGGTCGTGCGCTCGCCTTCCTCGTTTACGATAACAACTGGCTTGTCTCCATCCATGATTGCGACAACTGAGTTTGTAGTACCTAAGTCAATACCAATGATTTTACCCATTATACTCTCCTAAATTTTTCAGAATTCTATCGAAATGTTTGTAAATACGCGATGCGAACTCGCACCGATAAAAATAAAAGTTAAAATGAAAGTTAAAAAAACCAAACCGCAAAGTCGGTCGTTCCCTTATGTAATCCCCGCAACCGAATCGACAAGAGAAGTAAGACGCTTTTCCAAGTCGAACCGGTATATAATATATGCCACTCAAAAACGGCAATGAGATTGTTTGACTCTTTTTTAAAAAAATATCGAAGATAAAAAATTGATCTTCTTTTGAAGAAGAATTATTGACTTTGCCAAAATCGCGACTAGACAATCCCTTGTTTTATTTTTATACGGAGTAAAAAATGAATTTTCGTCCCCTCAGAGACAACATCTTAATTAAAAGAGTACAAGCAGCGAGTCAGACAGCTTCAGGTCTGTACATCCCGGAATCTGCCAAAGATAAACCCCAAGAAGCAGAGGTCTTGGCTATTGGCCCCGGCAGAAGAAATACAAAAGGAGAACTCGTCCAAATGAGCGTAAAGGTTGGAGATATCGTTCTATTTGGAAAGTACACCGGCAAGGAAGTAAAACTTCAGGGTACAGAGCACATCATTTTGCGCGAATCAGAGGTTCTCGCTATCATTGAACGATAAACAATATCAACATCGAATTTAGACAATCAAACCATATATTAAAGGAGAACCCAAATGGGAGCAAAAGATATATCCTTTCGCGATACGGCATGGACAAACGTCCTCTTGGGAGTAACAACCCTCGCCAAGGCTGTGAAAGTAACCCTCGGACCAAAAGGTCGTAATGTCGTGATCAACAAAAGTTTTGGCGCACCTGTCGTCACGAAGGACGGTGTGACCGTTGCCAAGGAGATTGAACTCAAGGACAACTTCCAAAACATTGGTGCCCAAATGGTCAAAGAAGTTGCTAGCAAGACATCCGATGTCGCAGGTGACGGAACGACAACAGCCACCGTATTGGCAGAAGCCATTTTTACACACGGTGCAAAACTCGTTGCTGCTGGCGCCAATCCCATGGATCTCAAGCGTGGAATTGACACCGCAGTCAAGGCGGTCGTAAAATCGCTTCAAACTCTTTCTGAGCCCATCTTGGACGGTGACACAGACTCCATCGCAAAGGTAGGCAGTATCTCCGCGAATAACGACCCTGAGATTGGAAAGAAGCTCGCAGAGGCCATTGGCAAAATCGGTAGAGACGGTATTATCACCGTAGAAGAGGGCAAAGGCCTCGACACCGAATTGGAGCTGGTTCAAGGAATGAAGTTTGATCGCGGCTATCTCTCTCCGTACTTCATCAACAACGAAGACAAAATGTCGGTTGTACTCGAAGATGTGTACATCCTCGTACACGAAAAGAAGCTTTCAGACATCAATGCTCTTCTTCCGATCGTTGAAAAAGTGTATGAATCGGGCAAAGCGCTCTTGATCATTGCAGAAGATATCGAAGGAGAAGCTCGTAATCTTCTGGTTCTGAACAAAGTACACAACCACATGAAGATCGCCGCGGTCAAAGCACCCGGTTTCGGCGATCGTCGTAAAGCCATGCTGGAAGACCTCGCCATCTTGACCGGTGGACAAGGGATCATGGAAGACAACGGTATGAAAATGGAAGGCTTGAAGCTGAGCGATCTCGGTACAGCGGAGTCCGTTACCATTACCAAGGACAACACGACAATCGTAAACGGCGGTGGTGCAGGACGAGAAATCAAGGCGCGAGCGAAGCAGATTCGTCGTCAAATTGGTGAAACAACTTCAGACTACGACCGTGAAAAGCTTCAAGAGCGATTGGCCAAACTCGTAGGTGGAATTGCAGTCCTACATGTAGGGGCAGCAACAGAAGTCGAAATGAAAGAAAAGAAAGCCCGCGTAGAAGACGCACTCAACGCAACACGAGCCGCCGTAGAGGAAGGAATCGTTCCCGGAGGCGGAACCGCACTGATTCGTACACTCAAAGCCATTGACGAACTCAATTTGGAGGGCGATGTTGCTTTGGGTGCTGGTGTAATCCGAAATGCGATTCAAGCTCCGCTTCGTTCCATCGCACAAAATGCTGGCATCGACGGCTCTGTCGTTCTTCACAAGGTTCAAAACAGCGAACACAACTTCTTTGGATTCAACGCCAAGGAAGAGGTATACGGAAACATGCTGGAAATGGGTGTTATCGACCCAACAAAGGTTGTTCGAACCGCTCTCCAAAACGCAGCAAGCGTCTCGAGCTTACTCCTCACCACCGAAGCCGTCATTGTTAACAAGCCCGAAAAGTCAGCCCCTGCTCCTGGCGGCGGTATGGGCGGCGGCATGGGCGGTATGGGTGGAATGGGCGGTATGCCCGGCATGATGTAAATTCATTCCCGCAAACATATGAGCGCTCCCTTTGGAGCGCTTTTTTATTTTCTTCCTTTCTCACAAAGAGATGTGACGTGATATTATGATGCGATGATGTATATTTTATTGTTTTTTCTATTCGGCTGCGCGCCCAAACCCGTTCAAAGTGATCCACAAATTCATATGGTTCTTCAAGATCTGTTTGAAGCACACATTATGGCGATTGGTGGTCGACAATCCTTTTTGGAGAAAAAAAACCTCTTCCTTCAAGGAAAAATTCAATCACAAGCCTCTCCCATCCCTCTTCGGTTTCGAACATCGAAAATTGCACCGAGCCACATTAAAGTGATTATTGAAAATGCATCTGGACAGTTGGTGGAAAGAGGATTTGATGGTTCACAAGCATGGGAAAACCAACGAATTTTGGGTGAAGAGGAAAAAAAGAGAATCGAGAGAAACAGCGATTTTTACTTTCCGCTCACATACAAAGATTGGTATCCCGAGTCTTTCCACATGTCAGAAGCGCAGTTCGCTGGTCGTCCTTGTACAGTTATTCTTACAAAAAATCGATATAAGGATTGGGAAGAGCTGTACTTCGACAAGGAGTCGAAACTCCTCTTGGGACATGCGACCTGGAAAGAGGAGGGAGAGACAAAACATTGGTATAGGTATGGACATTATACGCTCATTGGTGGTACGAAACATCCCTTCACAATCGAAGAGAGAAAGGGTGCGATGCACAAGGTGATTTTGATTGAATTCATCCGCTGGAATGAGTTGATCGACACAATAGAAGCTCCGAAGGAGTCTTCTGCGCCATGATCCTTCGTATTCTCGCCGTGATCGTTGCCGGTGCCTCTATGCGCCTCGTGTCACCACCAATTGGGTTTTACTATATACACTGGTTCAACTTGGTTCTCGCCTTTTGGGCGCTTCGAAGCGGTGAGACGAAGACCAATGCCGTATTGGGTTATGGATTCGGTGTATCACTCATTTTGTTTAACTATTACTGGATCACGGAATCCGTAGGTAATTTTTCCAATCTCCCCGTCGTTGTCGCTTGGTTGTGCGTGCTTGGATACGCTCTTCTGTTCGCCATACCCTTTTCCCTTATTGGCGCAGCGGTACACTGGCTTAGAGATCGGGTCGGCATCGCGTGGCTTTGGCTTCTACCCGGGCTCCAGGTGGCGATAGAACAATGTTGGCCGGCTCTCTTTCCATACTACCACGGTGCGCTGTTCTACAAATCGCAGTGGTTTTGGCAGATCGCTAGCGTTTTGGGAGTCACGTCTTTGACCTATTTGGTATTCTTAACCAATGCCGGACTCACGGAGTTCCTGTATCGACGAAGGGAACAATCCACAGAAAAACTTCCCATTAAGAGTATGGGTGCGATTGTCGTATTTTTTATGGGTACACTCATCTTTGGCTATATACGCCACCAATCGGTTTCCGATCAATTATCGCGAGCACCCAGCATTCGGGTCTCTATTCTTCAACAGTCCGTAACGATGAAATACCGGCTCGAACGGGACACATGGGACTCCATTCAAGATTGGAGAGTTCTCACCGATCGGATTTTAGACCAAAATCCCGATCTCGTCATTTGGCCAGAAGGAGCAATGGGTGGTCCATACAATCCAAACGAAGAGAGACCCTGTTACCAATATCCGCACAACGTTCAAAATCGAGCTTGCAAAGCGCTCAAAAATCAATCTCTTCACGAGTACTTTAGCGCGCTGTCTCGAGACAATAATCTCGACTTTTTGATCGGAGGGGGTTCGATCACTCCCTTCGTCGGTGACATTATTCAACAGATGCAGGCGGGTGAAGCCGCGGAGTATACCGCTACGAATTCTTGTTACCTATTCGATCGACAAGGAGAGGTTGCCGGCCGATATGATAAAATGATCTTGCTGCCCTTTGGAGAATATATCCCTCTGGCCGATACGTTCCCCATTATCAAAAAACTTATTCAAGGCCCAGGTAGCTTCAAACCCGGAAGTGAAGTAACCTATTTCGAAGCGGGAAAAACCGATCTTCGATACCGCTTTTCAACGCCCATTTGCTACGAAGCGATTTTGAACAGCCAAATGCGGAAAATGAGCGACGCGGATATCTTTGTCAATATCACCAACGATGCCTGGTTTGGGGATACCGCAGCCTCTCATCAACACGGCATGCTCGCGGCCGTACAAGCGATCGAATGGGGGCGTCCAATGATCCGAAGTGCCTATACCGGCATTAGTTTCTTCGTAGAGCCGCATGGAGACATTTTATATGAAACCAAGGCCTTTAAAGAAGAGGCCAAAGTAGAAGAACTGCGGATTCTGACGCTCAATACGGTATACCGAAACGGCGGTTGGATCTTTCCCTGGTTGTGGGTTCTGTTTTGGCCTATTCTATTCGTCTTGCTGTATCGTCGAACACCGACGATCGCAGAAGAGGAAGAAGCGACGACGATCAATCCTGAAGAAAATAATTGAGAAAAAACGATCTTCTGATTGCAAAGAGCAAAACTTAAACCTACTATAGATTTACAGTCTTCCCTCTTGCTTTATGTGTTTTAGCGTCTCCTCCATTTTATTAAATCACTGTAAGGGATCGGGAGAAGACCTTTTTTTTTCTCGGTGAAGATGGGGTCTTCGAACCAACGTGGTACAACGCTCTTTCAGCGTCGTGTCTTCGATTTCCTTACAATACTCTTGGGTAGCAGGATTGTACTCGCGGGTCACCTTCAACCAAATAAAGTCGCGAATCAGTGGATCGGATATGCTCTCTCGCACCGTTTTTTTGGCTGTTTGGGGATCCGATTCAAAGAGTTCAACGGCGTGAATTGAAAAACAGTCATCTTTCTGCTCTCCTTTGGATAGATGAATACACTGTGAAACCGATTCCCATGAGGATTGGGAGTTACAGCCAAACAAACTCAGTATAAACCACATGATTTT
>JAYYRF010000708.1:0-4983 GCA_036127535.1 Myxococcota bacterium
GTAAGAGCTTTTATTTCCCCGACGATATGCGGTTGGATATTATGGGTCAGATCGGAACCGAGATACAAACCCATGGAGGGATACAAGCTCTATTGATCAGCGGTGCTCAAGTTATGTTCGTCGCTTCGGAAACCGTTCGCATCTATGTCGAGGGCAATACGTACATGAAAGGATTCTTGAATGAAGATATTAAACCATTTTCCTTCAACACGGTTACCTTCGGTCTGAAGTTTCGCGAGCGTCTGGAAGGAACCCGCTTCTCCAAAGAGAGCAGAAACCGATTTGAAGCGGGTATTGGAACGACCATTCCCGCTCACTATTCCTATTGGCGCTATCATTACGGCTCAATTACGGGTGACGTGAATCTCTTTATGGATTGAGTCAGAGACCTTGGACAGGCGTAAAAATGATAAATGCCCCTTTGCAGGGGCATTTTTTAAAGAGTACACCCTAAGAGATTCGAACTCCTGACCTTCTGGTCCGTAGCCAGACGCTCTATCCAGCTGAGCTAAGGGTGCAAAGGAACGGTGACGGAGGGATTTGAACCCTCGGTAGGGGTTACCTACACTCGATTAGCAATCGAGCACCTTCGGCCACTCGGTCACGTCACCATATATAGCCGAAACGGATTAACATGTCAATATTGCGAGAGCAACAAGGGAGAGCAAATTTAAAGCTTTATGAAGCCTAGAAATATGCTTTGTCCAAGAGAAAGGTGGCGGTGGGATTCGAACCCACGAATCGTTAGATTGCCGGTTTTCAAGACCG
This sequence comes from Myxococcota bacterium, assembly GCA_036127535.1. Lineage (GTDB taxonomy): Bacteria > Myxococcota_A > UBA796 > UBA796 > UBA796. The sequence continues at coordinate 769 of JAYYRF010000708.1, forward strand.
GTGCCTTCAACCGCTCGGCCACGCCACCGAAAGGACATTTTATTGTAAGAGATTCTTTTCTCGTGGTCAATACCAAATCAACTGATTTCGATTTTTTTCTGTTTCATATAGTCTTGTAAACAGTCCGGAATCAAAATGCTGCCGTCTGGCTGTTGGTAATTTTCGACGATCGCGACCAAACTGCGACCAATTGCGAGACCGGATCCGTTGATCGTATGACAAAATTGAGGTTTGCCTCCCGCTTTGGGGCGATAGCGGAGCATCATGCGTCTGGCTTGAAAGTCTCCAAAGTTGGAGCAAGATGAAATTTCGCGGTACTGTTTTTGGCCGGGTAGCCAAACTTCGAGATCATAGCAAAGGCGCGCTCCAAAGCTGATGTCTCCACTGCAAAGCCGCATAATACGGTAGGGAAGTCCGAGTTTTTCTAGTAATTGTGCCGCGTGATTGGTAAGCGCCTCATGTTCGGCAGGAGAGTTCTCGGGGGTACAGATTTTGACCAATTCGACCTTGTGAAATTGATGTTGTCGAATGAGTCCGTGGGTATCTTTTCCATAAGAACCCGCTTCGGAACGGAAGCAAGGTGTGAATGCGGTGTAGTGAAGCGGTAAGGCTTCTTCGTCCAGAATCTCTCCGCGGTGAATGTTGGTAACCGGCACTTCCGCTGTTGGAATTAAATAGGCATCTTCTCCAGCGACCTGTGTGGTTAATTTAAAGAGATCTTTTTCAAATTTGGGAAGCTGGGAGGTTCCGATCATGCTGCTGCTGTTGACGATATAGGGAACCATAACTTCGAGATAGCCGTTGTTTTCCGCTTCGTCGAGAAAGAAGTTGATTAGGCTGCGCTCGAGCTTGGCGATGGGGCCTCGGAGGATTGAAAAACGGGTTCCAGCAACCTTTGCTGCCCGCTCAGAGTCCAGTAGTTGTATCTTGTGTAACAGATTGTGATGCTCTAAAACCGGAAAGTCTGGATGGATAGGCTCGCCCCAACTGCGAACCAATTCGTTGTGTTCGTCGGAGTCTCCTTCAGGCACTGTCGGGTCGAGAAGGTTGGGAAGAGAGAGAAGCAGGTCGTACTCCTCGGACTCGAGTTCTTTACGACGATGATCGAGTTGCTGTAGCTTCTCCGCCTGATCCCGTACTTGCTGTTTGATTTGCTCGGCCTCGTCACGCTGCCCGGATTTCATGAGTTGGCCAATTTTTTTACTGAGGCTCTTGCGGTTTGCGCGCAACTGGTCGGTTTCTTTTTGAACGGCTCGTCGCGTATTGATGCATTCGATTAGGCGCTCGAGATCGGTAAACATTTCCTCTCCAGCACGTCGCATTTTTAAGTTTTTTCGTACACTCTCCGGATCGGATATGAGTCGGTTTCGCTCCAGCATATGTTCTCCCAGTTTTATCTACGGTGTAAGGCCAAGTGTATATCCGACTCGACGGAAAATTTCACCCAATCCATTCCTTCCAAGCGTTAAAAAAATCATCTCCCACCTCATGGTAGATATCAGAAGGGGAAAATCGCATTGTACTGTGATCTTGAAAACGCGTGACCAGATCTGAACTCATTCCACAAGGGTTAATGCGCTGAAAATAAGACAAGTCTATATCGATATTCCATGCAAACCCGTGCCAGCTCACCCAGCGCCGCAAAGCAATGCCGATCGCAACCATTTTTTTCCCTTGCACCCAAACGCCGGTATTGCGTGGGTCTCGGGTGGCGAGAACGTCTTTTTTCTGTAGAAATAAGATCCAAAACTCTTCGATAAACCGTAAAAAAGCGTGGACGTCACGTTTATGCTCGGGAATTTGTAAGATTGGGTATCCAACCAATTGCCCGGGGCCGTGAAAGGTGACATTGCCACCCCGTTCGATATTTTGAACCGGTATGTTTTCGGTATTCAGTAGGTTGTTCAGCGCTGTGCGTTCCCGGCCTACGGTGTATATCGGAGGGTGGGTGCACAAAAGAAGCGTGTCGGGAATCTCATCTGTAAGTCTTTGAGACAAGCGTTCCTTCATAATTTGATGGGCATGCCCATATTCGATTTGTCCAAGCCATTCCAAGCGTTGGTTCATTCGGCTTCTCACTTTTGGCGGTGCGCTTCAATATGCTCAATAATCGTGTGATGAATTTCTGTTATGGAACGCCGAGCGTCTACTTTAAAGATGTTCTCTCCCTTGGCGCGGCAATGGGTGTACACCGATTCATAGGCCTCCGCCACGGCACGCAGTCGATCGAGTGTCTCAAAGCGTTCTACGGGAATTCCTCTTCCTTGAACCCGGGAAAAGCTTACTTCCGGCTCCAGCCACAAAAGAAAGGTCAGATCTGGAGCCGGAAAGGATTCGTTTAGACTGGACACTTTGGCAATCCCGACGGAAATTCCTTGGTAGGCGAGGGAGGAGTGATAGTAGCGATCCGTAAAGACGTGATTTCCAGACGAGAGGGAGGGCAATATCTCTTCGTCGAGATGATCTTGTCGATCCGCAGCGAAGAGATAAGGAAAAACCCGATCTCCGAGCACATTATTGGACGGAAGGAGTGACTCTTGAATGAGGCGTCCAATAGGACGGTTCGAAGGCTCTTGGGTTAAAAATACGGATTCTCCACGCGTTTCAAACCAAGAAGCCAAGAGACGGCTTTGGGTGGTTCCACCGGATCCATCGAGTCCTTCAATAGCGATAAAAAGAGGTTTCATACTGTTTTGGGTGTAAAAAGAGCGCCCGTAGGAACGCTCTGTGTTTCATGCTTCTTGGGCATTGCCAAGATTCGTTAATCGGTCGTGTCAAAGGAGGTGATTGTATCCAACTTTGCCAGGTTCCGTTGTGTCGGTTTTGGAAATTTTAGCGACGATTGAGAGTGTGTACCGCTTCTCCGAGGGCATGTTTGGCAGCCTCCATCATACCTTCTCCCAAAGTCGGGTGCGGATGGATGGTGAGTCCCAAATCGAGTGCTTCAGCATCGAGCTCTACTGCAAGCGCAGCCTCTGATATCAAGTCGGAGGCATTGGGGCCAACAATGGTAATCCCCAGTACACGTTTATCGGTTTTGTCGAGTACAACTTTGACAAAGCCATCGGTTTCACCGGTCGTGAGCGCGCGACCGACCGCGCTAAACGGCATTTTACCAATTTCAATATCATATCCTTCATCTTTGGCTTCTTGTTCTTGTAGGCCGGCCGTCGCGATTTCGGGGTCGGTAAACACAACGGCTGGAACGGTTCGGGCTTGATATCGACGCTTGTGTCCCGCAATTACCTCTGCGGCGACTTCTGCTTCGTAAGAAGCACCGTGAGCGAGCATACTGCGTCCCGTAATATCACCGATGGCATATACATTGGGAACACTGGTTTGCTGCTGATCGTTTACTACGACAAAGCCGCGTTTGGTTAATTCGAGCCCAAGGTCACTGAGGATCTCAGAATTGGGGCGACGTCCGACGGTAACCAAGATTTTGTCGGCGGGGATTTCCACATCTCCCTTGGCGGTGCCAACCTTGACGACGGCTCCGTCTTCTCCCTCTTCCCATCCTTGCGCACGGGCGTTGGCAAGAACCTTCATCTTTTGCTTTTTCATCTGCTTTTTGATGACCTTAACAACTTCGGGATCGAAGAGGGAGAGAACGTCATCAGCCATTTCTACGACGGTGACGTCTGAACCGAGTTTGGAGAGCATCATGCCCATTTCGAGACCGATGTAACCACCGCCGATAACGGTTAGGCGATTGGGTACTTCGGAGAGTGCGAGGGCTTTGGTCGAGTCGAGGATACGGTCGTCCGCATAGGAGAAACCGGGTATTTCAACGGGGCGCGATCCAACAGCAATTACGAGGTTATCACATTCGATGCGTACGGTTGTACCGTCGGTTTTGGTGACTTCCAGAGAGGTGCCGCCCAAAAACTTTGCGGTGCCCAGCATTCGATCGCTTTTGTTGGTTTTGAGCAGCATGTCGATCCCACCGGTCAGGCGCTTGACGATGCCGGATTTCCATTCTTGCATTTTACTCATATTGACCGATACATCACCGGAGAGCTCCAGTCCCATGCTGTTAAACTTTTTAACGCTGTGGTACTTCTTGGCTGCGGTAATCAAGGCTTTGGATGGGATACACCCAACATTGAGGCATACACCACCCCAGTTATCTTTTTCGATGCAGAGAGTTTTTACACCGAGTTGTGCGAGGCGAATGGCGCATACATATCCGCCGGGTCCAGCACCGACGACAAC
>JAYYRF010000709.1:0-10486 GCA_036127535.1 Myxococcota bacterium
ATCCTCTTCGGGAAGACGTTCGGTACAGAGCGTTCTCTCTGTCGATTTCCACGATACCGTAAGTTCGTCAGCGGTATGATTGGGATCCGAAACATTTCCTTCTAGCGTGGTCACAAGACCCTCGAAAGCGGTATCTCCGTCAAAATGCGAGGTGATTTCTGCTTGCGGACTGGAATTAAATACCGTTACGCCTTTGTCGGAACAGGCGACGAGTAAAAAAGATGCGTACAACGAGCTTGACTTCATGGCGTTCTCCATACCTCTCTACGTTTTACCTATTATTGTATATGATATCAATGTATGGTTTTGGTTGTTGATCTGTTTTTTCAATCGACAGAGCCGGTACGCGTCCCCGTGGTCGGATATATAGAGCATGACATTACCGTTTCGTGGAAAAGCTATGCATTTTGATATATACCGAGCGCTGGAGTCCCAACTCGAAGGCGACTTGCCGTGGATGTCCGTTTTATCGACGACGGTGTGCGCTCTCCATCATGGATTCTCCCACTTTCATTGGACGGGCTTCTATTGCGTAAGCGCACCAAGCCTGCTTTCTGTAGGGCCGTATCAAGGAGGGCATGGATGCATATGGATTCCCTTTGAACGGGGCGTTTGTGGCGCTGCCGCACGCACGAAATCGACCCAATGGGTTCGTGATGTACACAAAAGACCGGACCACATTGCGTGTTCTACAAGCACCAATAGCGAAGTGGTGGTGCCGGTTCTCTATGAAGGGGAAGTGGTTGCCGTTTTGGACGTCGATTCTGATTTGGTCGATGCTTTTTCCGCTGAAGATGTGGCGTTTCTTGAATTGGTCGCCAAACTGGTCGCCTCAAAATACAAACCCGTGTAGCGCGCGTGCATCTCCTCTACGGAAGAACCGAAAACCATCGCTCATTAACAAATGTTAACATCAGCAGTATCAACGCGGATTGAAAAAAAACGGGTTTGGATATATGCTATTCTCTCCCAAACGCACCCTTTGCTGTCAAGGGTTCGCAATTCCCTTGACTTGACATCATATATCGTTACAGAAATCCCTTTGGTGCCTATGAATCCGCTTCGATCTTTATTGCCTCTCCTTTTGGTTGTATCCACTTTGCTATCCTCGGCTTGCACTCCACAAAAAGAGGCGCATTCTCGAGATGCATCCTCTGATAGCATCGAAATTATGAAGGAGACATCCACCCGCGTGGAAGTCGCCCAAGTTGAAACCTCGGAAGCTCGCTTGACGATGCGGTTGCCTGGGGAGGTCGAAGGAATAAAAGAATCTTTGCTCGGCTCTTCTCTCGGCGGCTATGTGGAAAAAGTATACGTGTCCGAGGGAGAAGACGTTCAGAAAGGAGCGGTGTTGGCCGATATCGATGTGCAGTCACGTCTCATTCAGCAAAGCATTGCACAGACAGAGCTCGTCGCGGCAGAAACGGAGTTCGAGCGCCTTCAAAAATTGGGTGACTTAGCCCTTCAAAGCCAAGTTGATGCGACCCGCGTTCGCGTTAAGATGGCAAAGCTCAGTGTGGAACAAGCCACTCTAATGGTCTCTCGCAGTCGAATTACCGCACCCTTTTCGGGAATGGTTGCGCAGATCAACCTGGAGCAGGGGGAAGTGATCGGTCCCGGGCAGCCGGCCATTCGGTTGATCCAACTCGATCCCGCCATTGTTACCCTTTCGGTATCCGATAGGGATATTACCAATTTAGAGCAGGGCATGGAAGCGACGGTGGTTGCAGATGCTCGTTTACAAGCCAAAAAAGGCGTTTTGAGAAGAATCTTGCCGGCGGGCGATTTGAGAACCCGAACGTTCAAGGTGGAAATTGAAATTCCGAATTCGGATCGCTCTTTGCTCCCCGGTATGATTGCGAGCGCCACCATATCCAAAGTATTGGCGTCCACGGCACTGCAGATACCCCAAGATTATGTGGTGACCCAGTTGGATGGTTTGGGTGTCTTTGTGGAAGAGGATGGTGTTGCCAAGTGGAGACCGGTTGAGGTCGCCTCGGTTGTGGGAAACCAAGTTGTGATTGCATCGGGACTGACGGTTGGTGAAAAAATCGTAATTACCGGCCATAGGGACTTGAGTGCGGGAGACAAACTTCTTGTGTCTCGCTCCGGTACATGTTGTGTCAATGGAAAGGCGGAATTTTAGCGTCTGACATTCTCAGGAGAAGTTGGGTTTATGCTCGTTCAATTGATTAAAAGAACCCCTGCGGTACTCCTTATCGTGTTCTGTATCGTGATCTTTGGCTCTTTGTCCTATATCACCCTACCGCGCGAAGCCGCACCCGACGTCAAGATCCCGGTGGTCATGGTATCGTCCTATTACTCCGGCGTGTCTCCGGAAGATATCGAGTCGCTGTTGACCATTCCCATCGAGAACGAACTCGCCTCTGTCAAAGACCTCAAGAAGCTGAATTCCACCTCCGCGGAGGGAGCGAGCATTGTAACGCTCGAATTCGAACCGGAAGTCAACATCGATGAAGCCTTGCAGTTGGTTCGAGACCGTGTAGACAAAGCCAAACCCAAACTGCCTGAAGATGCGACCGAGCCCGAGATACGGGAGATCTCTTTTTCCGACGTTCCCATCCTCTTGGTGACGGTGGCGGGTCCGGTAGACGAATTGAAACTCAAAGACCTTGGAGAGAAACTTCAAGACGAGTACTCTCGCATACCCGGTGTGTTGGATACCACGTTGTCCGGCGGCAGGGAGAGGGAAATCCGCGTCTCGGTCGATCCGAGTCGTCTCAATCACTTCGGATTCAAAATGGGCGATGTTGAAGGAGCGATCGCCAATGAGAACGTCAATATTCCTGGTGGCGACATCACCGCTGGTGGTAGTAGTTATTTGGTGCGCGTACCCGGTGAATTTGAATCAACCGAAGATATTCTCAATGTGGCGATCAAGCGTTCCGGAGACCGGCCGGTATTCGTACGCGATGTTGCGAAGGTGAGTGATGATTTCGCCGATCGTAAAACCTATGCTCGTATGAACGGACAAAGGGCGGTAACGGTCGGGGTAAAAAAGCGTGCGGGTGCCAACATCATCGATATTGCAGATCGGGTACGCGAAGTGACGGCGGAGACCAGTCAAACCTGGCCTGAAAAGGTAGAGTATAAAATCCTCGCAGATCAGAGCAAGCAGATACGAGATATCGTTACCGAACTCGAAAACAACATTATGACGGCGCTCATTTTGGTGGTGGGAGTGTTGCTATTCGCATTAGGGGGACGAAATTCGCTTTTTGTGGCGATCTCCATACCCCTTTCGATGCTACTGAGTTTCGTTTTGATTGAAACCTTTGATATGACACTCAATATGGTGGTCTTGTTCTCTTTGATTTTGGCATTGGGGATGCTGGTCGACAACGGCATTGTCATTGTAGAGAACATTTACCGGCATGCGGAAGAAGGGAAAAGCCTCTTCGATGCATCGGTGGTCGGAACCAAGGAAGTGGCGATGGCGGTGACGGCCTCTACCGCAACCACGGTGGCGGCATTCCTTCCGTTGGTGTTTTGGACGGGTATTATGGGACAGTTCATGAGCTTCCTGCCCAAAACCGTCATTATCGTCTTGGTGAGTTCGCTGGTGGTTGCATTGGTGGTTTTACCCGTTGCGACGGCCTCTCTCATGTCGGTTCCCAAGCCCAAGAACGAAGAAGAGGATGGTTTGAGCCAAAGCGAAAACGAGGAAGACAAACCGAAGTACGGTGCGATGATCACCTCCTACAGACGGCTGTTAGACTGGTCGATTCGCTACCGTTATATGAGCGCGTTGGCGGTTTTTGCGTCTTTCATTTTGACCTTCATCGCGTATGGACAGCTCAATTACGGAACGGAGTTCTTTCCGGAGACAGAGCCCGACCGCGCTACGATAGCGGTTCGCGCACCAGATGGAACCGATTTAGAGCAGACCGATCGAATCGTTCAGAAGGTGGAGGGGATATTAACCCAGTTGGAAAATGTGAATGTTTTCGTCGCGGAGACGGGTGTTTCGGGGACGGGTGATCCGATTTTGGGCGCCCAAGGCGCACCCAACGAAGCGCGGATCACCATCGATTTTTTACCGATCCCGGCCAACGCCAAGCCCGGAGAAAAGCTGCGCGTCGAAGACACCACGCGAACCATCGATACGATACGCGACGCACTGGTACAGATTCCGGGTGCCAAAATCACCATTGAGAAAGAGCGCACCGGTCCTCCGGTCGGCTCTCCAATTGCCGTAGAAGTGGCCGGTGAAGATTTTCGAACCGTCGGGGAATTGGCGCAAGTATTGCGTCGGGAACTCGCTACGATACCCGGTGCGACGGATCTAACGGATAACTACAAGGTGGGACGGCCTGAAATGCGCCTCAATATCGACGCGGGCGCGGCCAAACGGGTCGGAGCGTCTACGAGAGCTATCGCCTCCGCTGTTCGATCGGCCATCGCGGGGAACAAGGTCAGCTCCCTTCGCGACGGTGAAAACGAATACGACATCGTGGTCACCGTCGATGAGCGATATACGAAAAACCTGCAAGAGATTTTAGAGCTTCGAATTCCGGGCAGAGAAGATACCAGTCCGGATACCTTTCCGGTGCCCATATCTGCGGTGGCGAAGTTCGAGCTCGCGGGCGGTTCGGGCTCGATCAACCACATCGATCAGGATTTGGTCGTAACCATTCAAGGCGATATAGCCGAAGGCAGCAACGAAAACGCCGTACGGGCCGATGTGCAAACGGCATTGGATACTTGGACAGGGCCGGAAGGGTATACGGTTCGTTTGGGAGGTGCCAACGACGAGCAGCAGTCGGCCGTTGCATTCTTACAGAAAGCTTTTTTAATCGCTATATTTTTGATTTCCTTGGTCTTGGTGACCCAGTTTAACAGTTTTTCCAAACCGTTTATTATCTTGGCATCGGTGATTTTGTCGCTCATCGGCGTACTTTGGGGGCTCATTATTACCCAAACGCCCTTTGGAATTATGATGACCGGACTGGGGGTGATTTCGCTGGCTGGGGTGGTGGTCAACAACGCCATTGTACTTTTGGAGTATGTGGAGCAACTGCGCGAAGAGGGATACAGTCTCAAAGATGCACTGATGGAGGCTGGCACAACGCGTTTCCGTCCCGTAATATTGACGGCGATTACCACAATTTTGGGACTGGTGCCGATGGCGTTGGGCATTTCTTTCGACGTGCGACAGTTTCAGTTTCTCAGTGGCGGTGGTTCCTCACAATTTTGGGGGCCAATGGCGGTCGCCGTTATTTTTGGTTTGGCATTTGCCACGCTTTTGACGCTGATCTTGGTTCCAACCATGTATTCCATTATCGATGATTTCCAAAAGTGGAGCAAGAAAGGACTCCGGGTTTTCGATGGTGTCTTTGACAAGAGACCCTCGAAAAAAGCGGTTGCGACGGCGGTGGTTACAACACTTGGATTTCTTATGTTGGGACTGTGGTCGGGCAAAAGCTTCGCGAACGAGTCGATGTCGGTACATCAGGTGGTCGATGTTGTCGTTAAAAAGAACATTGGTCTACAGATGGCAGCCCAGCAAACCGAACAGCAGAGAGCGCGACGGGTTCAGGTTCTCAGCGCTTTGAGCCCGGTATTGGATGTCTCGAGCAGCTACGTGATCAACGAGCAGGAAATTTCCTTTAATCCCTCGGAAATGTTTCCGGAGATCGATACCGCGGCGCTTGAGAGCTCTTTGTCGTTTTTGCCCGAAGAGCAACGCGCCGAAGTCGCCTCGGGATTTTCCAACATGTTTGCCTCTTCAGAAGAGATTGAACCGACGGTCATTCAGCGGGAGCGATTTTTTCAGGCGGGTTTTACCCTTCGGCAGACTCTCTTCTCCGGTTCGACGTTACCCGGTCTTCGGGCGGCCAATCGAATGGTGGATGCTTCTTTGATGGACGAGGCGCGCAATACCCAGCAGGTCAAACTGCAAGCCGCCGCTGCCTTTTACGATTTACTTCTCGCGCGGAAGGCGCTTGCTCTCTCCGATGTCAATATCAAATTGGTGGAAGGCCAAAAAGAGGACATGGAGAGAAGGGTCACCGCGGGTGCGATGAATCGACGCGGACAGTTGCAAAGCGAACTGGCTTTGGCGGCGGCAAAACGACAGCGAATCAGTACCCAGCAACAGCTGCGGAGTGCAGAAGAAGCCTTTGTCCGATTGACCGGGTTGCCAAACAGTACCGTTTTGAAAGAAGAGGATGCGTATGAGATGCCGTCATCCCAAGAGGAATGTTTGGCGCTCGTGTCGAAGCGGCCGGATGTCATGGCCGCGCAACATCGCATCGACGCGATGCGTTTTACCAAGATTGGCTGGCAGCGGCAGTGGATACCGCAGGTCAATGCCCTTTTCAATATGACCTATAACCAAAATACCGGTTTCAACGACGACGAAACACCCTGGTATTTGAGCGTGAACGCCTCTTGGTCATTGTGGGACGGTGGAAATCGAGTGGGACAGATTCGGGAGTTGCACAGCCAGCAGGTAAGCGCGGCTTTAATGAAAACACAACTCGAAGAGCAGATTGTGCAAGAGATCAAAGACGGCTGGCAAAAGGTGGATGCTTCCACCGCGCGTTTGCAGAGTTTGGATCGAGAACTCCTGCTCGCCGAAGAGAATCTCACCTTGGTACAGCGCGAATTCGACGCCGGCTACAGCACGTGGCTCGATGTCGATCAAGCGCGTTTGATGCTGATGCAAACCAAATTTGCACAGGCTTCGGGCTATGTCGAACGTCAGTTGATGTCTGCGCAATTTCTCGCGACTTGTGGGTCGCTGTAGGGGTTTCGCCCGTTTGTAACAAACGCTTTCGATTTGAATAAAAGAGAAGAACCGGATAAAAATTCTCCAGCGATTAGGGGGAGAGATGTTCTATTTTGGTTTGATACTCGGTATGTTGGGGTGCGGAGATTCCGAAGAAGGATTCAAGGTGTACAACAATGAACCAACGGCCATGATTACCTCGCATGCCGATGGGGAAGAGCTGTTGGAAGCCGTAACATACACCTTTGTTGGGCAAGTTGGGGATAGCAATCACAGTACCACCGATCTTAAGGTGGTATGGAGCAGCAATACCCAAGAGCTGTGTCCGGAGAGCATACCCGACGCCGATGGGACAACCATATGCCAGCAGGCCTTGACGGTGGATGAGAATCAAATCAAGTTGACGGTAACCGATCCCGATGGAGCGGCATTTGTTGCCAGCATTGGGGTAACGATAATCGAAACCGAAGCGCCGACCGTTGAATTGATATCGCCGGTGGTGGATGGTTCGTATTATTCGGATCAACTGATTTTGTTCTCCGCTGTGATTAACGATGCGGAGGATGTTCCGGCAGAGCTTTCCTATGTCTGGAATTCCACGCTAGATGGAGATTTGCCCATCACGACCGAACCCGACTCCGATGGTTCGATGGAAGCGTATGCGAGCTTAAGTGCTGGACAACACGCAATTTCTCTTCGGGTTGAGGATACAACGGGTAAAAGCAAGACAGAAACGGTGGCGATTACGGTGGGGGGGCCCAACAGTGAGCCGCTGTGTGAGATCACCGAACCGCTAACCGGAGAGACCTTTACGCTTGGTGAGAGTATTTCCTTTGCAGGTACTGCGACAGATGATGATATCAATAACAGTCTTTTGAGCGTGTCTTGGGCATCCGATCTGGATGGGGAATTTAATACGAGTTCTCCGCTAAGCGATGGTTCAATTGCTTTCAGTAACAGTTCTTTGAGTGCCGGAAATCATGCGATTACCCTAACGGTTGAAGATGAAGTGGGTGGTTTATGTACAGCAGGGGTGCAACTTTCAGTGGGTACGCCACCGACCTTGACTCTCACGAGCCCCAACGATGGCACGTTGTATACGATTGGGGATGCAGTATCGTTTGAAGCGAGTGTGGAAGACCAAGAGGATTTGCCTTCGGATATCACTTTGTCATGGATTTCGGATATCGACGGAGAGTTTTCTACCCAAGGTGCGGATTCCAGCGGGAATATATCCTTTTCGACTTCTGCACTTGGGGCGGGTTTGCACAATCTGTCGGTCACGGCTACCGATAGTACGGGACTGACGGCATCTACATCGTTAAGTATTCGGATTAATACACCTCCACCAGCTCCGACCGTTGATATTGCACCGGATCCAGCAAGCACCAATGATACACTGGTTGCAACAGCGAGTGCGGATCCCGATGCGGACGGCGATAATGTGACGTATACCTATGAATGGTTCCAAAACGGAAATGCTACGACATACAATACCGCTTCGGTTCCATCTTCTGCCACAGCATTCGAAGAGGTGTGGACGGTGAAAGTTACACCCAATGATGGTTACACCGATGGGAACTTTACGGAAGCAAACATTACAATCTCTAATTCTGCGCCGAGTATTGTATCGGTAAGTATCTCTCCGGGAACCGTCTACAATGATGATACCGTTACCTGCTCGGCGGTGGCTACGGATGCTGATGAGACCCTTGTGCCGACCTATACATGGACGGTGGGGACAGTTACATACACCGGTTCGTCTTTGGATTTGAGTAGCACAGGCGTCATGCCGGATGCTGTTGTTACCTGCACGGCATCGGTAACGGACAGTGGGGGAGAGGGTGCGGAATCCTCGTCTTCTGTAACCATCACAAACCGAGATCCCGTTGTTGGTGGTACGGGTATTGATCCAGCATCCGTTTATACCAACACGGTTGTGGGTTGTAATGCAAGTGTGTCGGATGATGATGGAGAGTCTTTGTCAGCAACCTATGAATGGTTTATCGGAAGCAGTGGTATTGGCAGCGGTTCTACGCTCACGTTGGACAATACGCTTGTGAGTGTGGGGGATTCGCTTATCTGTACGGCAACAGCGGAAGATGGTTATGGTGGAACCCACAGTGAAGATGCAGATGTAACCGTTCTGAATACCGAGCCAACGGTAGATTCTGTCGAGATAGATCTCGTATCGCCCACGGCTGTGGACACGCTTACCTGTAGTGCCAGTGCAAATGATATCGATGGAGATACACCCACGTTTGCCTTCTCTTGGAGTAATCTCACAACCGGTGATGTATATAGTTCTACGTCTACGAGTACAGCTTCAGCCACGTTGGATCTGTCGAGTACATCCGTATCTCCTTCCGATGAAGTGGAATGTGTGGTTGAGGTGAGTGATACCGATGGGGGCACGGCAACGGATATCGCGACGGTTGTAATCGAAAATACGGGGCCGATGTTTGATGTGGAGGCGAGTATTGACCCGAGCAGCGGTGTGGTTACCGGAACAGAGCTGACGTGCAGTGCCAGCGCGAGCGATCTGGATGATGGAAGCTTAACGGTCGACTACGAGTGGTCTGTTGGAGCCTCGGTGATTGCAGCCGGCGACTCGTATACGGTTTCGGCGAGTGACACCGATGTAGGAGATTCAATTACATGTCGTGCCAGTGTTGAAGATTCCGATGGGGAGACGGCAACGAGTACGGCGACTGTGAGTGTGGAGAATACGGCACCGGTTGTAAGCGGGGTTACCATTACCCCAAGTTCGGCTTACAATGATGATGTTTTGAGTTGCTCGGCAACGGTGAGTGACCCAGATGAAACCCTTAGCATTGGCTATGCTTGGAGCGTGGGTACAACAACACTTGGGACGGGCGCTTCGATTGATCTTTCGGCACACGCCGTCAATCCCACCGACGAAGTAATATGTACGGCTTCTGCCACCGACGACGAAGGCGAGAGTGATTCAGCGAGCGACAGCCTAACATTGGACAACCGAGATCCGGTTTTGGGAAGTGCAAGTATCGACAACACCGCACCCTATGCGGATTCAACGATGACCTGTGATGTAAGTGTTTCAGATGATGACGGAGAGTCTTTAACGCCAAGCTACGCGTGGATGAATGGAAGTGCGTCTCTTGGAAGTGGCGCCACTTTGACGCTAACACCAACAACGGCTTTGGTTGGCGATACAATTACCTGCACGGCTTCGGTTTCGGATGGATATGGTGGAAGTGATTCGACCACGACGACAGCATCGGTTCAAAACAGCGAACCCACGATGAGTACTGTGAGCATTACACCTTCATCAGGGGTTGTAATTACCGATACATTGACCTGCAGCGCGACGGGTAGCGATCTGAATGATGGTGCGCTTACCCCTTCTTATGAGTGGTATAATCAAACCAATACGAGTATATTGGGAACAAGTGATACGCTGGTCTTGGATGCTTCGACCGCGGGACCGCTGGATAATATTCAATGTTCAGTTTCCTTCAGCGATAGCAATGGGGCATCGGTAAGTGATACGAGCAGCGTTCAAATCACCAATACGGCACCGGTTTTTGATACCGAAGCGAGCATTGATCCAAACAGTGGTGTGTTTACCGACACAACACTCACGTGCGATGCCGTTGCCAGTGATGCGGACGATGGAAGTATATCCGTATCGTATGTATGGTCGGTAGGAAGCACAACTGTTGCTACGGGAGCGATGTATACGGTTTCTGC
>JAYYRF010000710.1:0-9898 GCA_036127535.1 Myxococcota bacterium
TACCCGAATGTTCCATTGGATGATCTTTGGTTATGCCCACGCTTTGGATTGTTCAATCGATCCGAGTTTGATCTCTGCTGGAACGCAAGAAAAAGGCTTCTCTTCAGACGTATTTCAACAAAAAGGTGAGGATTGGATACAGGCTAAGAGCATATATCCACTCGATACCGTGAAAGCGCATGCTTCCGTAGAGGGGTTTTCCGAAGGGGAGGAACTGCAGATACACTGGGAGAGTTCCTTAAATGGAGTACTGCAGTCCCAAAGCCTCGCGGGCTATAGCCAACTGTGGTACTCTGGACTACAGGTCGGGGTACATCGCCTAACGCTTCGCATCAGAAATCAAGATGGCGAGGAGTGCAGCGATACCATCGCACTCCGGGTACAGGCGTATCCGCTGCAATGTTCCTTCGAGGGATACGCCGTGAAAGGAGATCAAAGGGATTTCTTCGTTTTGGAGAGTGAAAGTCCTGCCCAAACACCATTGGAAGCAAACATTCAATACATCGGAGATATCCAAACGTTAGACGTCTCGTTGCGAGACAAAAAAAATGGTCAGCAGTATCCCGTTCAACCCAATGTTGATGGAGAGATACATACCCTTTTGCCCCCACACACGGTACCGTGGGAAATAGAATTGTATGCCAAAGCACCATCGGGGCAAGAGTGCCGCGTAGATCTGCTTTTAATTCGACAAGAAGAGCCCATTAAGGCTTCAAAGAAGAAGAATCGATTCTCTGAAGGCGATTCGGTCGGGTTCGTTTACAGCGGTTTGGGCTTACATATTCAAACGGGTTGGGGAGGGAGGCCGATTTTTGCTCCGCAATTTGATTTTTTATCCCTGCGAAGCATTACGCAGGGGTTGGTTTCCTACAAATTGGGCGTAGAGGGTGGGATATTTGGACGTGATACATATGGGATGTTTGCACTACAAGGTCAATTGGCGGTCGTTAACGGCCTTTCTATTGGAAATCTTCATCTTCTCTCGGGCTTGGGAGCGGAGTATTTGGACGTGGCGCAAATTAATTTTGATACCTTTTCTGAGACGCGTATCGCAGAAGACGCGTTGATATCCTTTTATGCTCGAAATGAGGTTTTACTGAACTTTTCGAATTCCTACGCCCTAAGAGGTGGTTTTACACCTCGCTGGTATATGCACGAGGTCGAACAAAATACCGCCAACTGGGACGCTTGGGGATGGCATGTCGGTGTCCATGCAGGTTTCTTTCACGTTGAGTATGCGGAGCAGTATTTGGAAGACCGGAAGTGGGTATCGTTTCAGGCTTCTTTTGGGTATGCCTTCTTTGACTGAGGACTAGAGCGTATTCGATCTAGTAGTAATATACACCCCAACCCGAAGAGCCACAGCAAGCCCAAGAGATGTAATTGTCTCCGCCACCCCCGCTGTTCATGTACAGTGTTGCACTGGAAGCCAAACGTCCGGATATGGTGTGCTCGCTGTTACATCCCGCTGTAAAAGATGTGGACGAACCATCGCTGAACGTAATGGTATAGGATCCGGTTTCGCCATCGTTACATCCGCACGATACTCGTACTTTGTGGATGTATCGGGTTCCTCCAAAACTACAACTGAGAGTGGAACCTGTGGATAAGCCACCCGGCCCGCCGCAATTTTGAAATGTACTTGGACAGTTTTCGGAATAGGAACCGTCGCAGTTTTCATCGATGCCGTTGGCGCAGATTTCGGTGCTATCCGGTGAAATCGATGCATCGTTGTCATTACAGTCATCGCTGCTTGTGGAGTAGCCACCCGGATTCTCACACGCTTGCAGCGGTGACGAATTCGCACCAAACCCATCAGCATCCGAGTCCACATAGAAAGAGGTGGTGAGCTGGGCGCTGTTGGGGTCATCGTCATCGGCCAGTCCGTTACAGTCGTTGTCGATCCCACCATCGCAAATTTCGGTCGCGTCAGGGTGTATGGCATCATCATTGTCATCGCAGTCCGATGAGTCGTCGGTGAACCCCATCGGTGCCTCGCATGCCAATGTCGTTGAATTGGGATCGCCGTATCCGTCTTGGTCGTTATCTTGGTAGAACACCAGTGCATCGTCGGCGGTCGACTCATCGATGACCCCATCGCAATTATCGTCTATTTGGTTACAAACTTCGGTTTGTGATGGAGAAACAACGTTGGATTGATCGTTACAGTCTCCATCGATCAAAACATAACCGCTTGGCTGATAGCATTGATGGATCATTTGAGCCGAGTCACCAAAACCGTCTGTATCCGAATCCAAGAACCAATCGACCGCATCTTCCGCATCATCTTCATCGATAATACCATCACAATTATCATCCTGTGTATTGCAGTACTCTGGGGCGGCCGGATTGCTTTGGGGACGGTTATCGTCACAATCTGTGTTGTCCAAAACGTATCCGGTAGGCTGATAGCAAGAATATTGCGGTGCATTGGCATTACCGTATCCGTCTGTGTCTGCATCTTCGTACCATAGGCGTGCATCTTCCGCATCATCCTCATCAACGATTTCGTCGCAGTCGTTGTCGATGAAGTCGCACATTTCAAGCATTGATGGATTGATGAACGTGTCGAAATCATCACAGTCGTCTGCTTGTGCCACATAGCCCTCTGGTTGCTCACATGCCTGCACCGATACATCCAGCGTTCCGTATCCGTCGTAGTCGTTGTCCAGATACCAAATCCAGCCACCGTCTTCATCGATTTCATCGTTGCAGTCGTTATCGACACCGTCGCAAATCTCTTCTGCGAGAGGATTCACTTCCGGATTGCTGTCGTCGCAATCGTCATGATTTTCAACATAATCCGCGGGGGCGAGACAATCTTCTATCCAGTCGTCTCCATTTCCATACCCATCAGCATCGATATCCGCATACCAGATCAAGGTTAGTTCTTCATCGACAAAGCCATCGCAATCGTTGTCCACTTGATCGCACTGCTCCGGCGCATCGGGATATGACGAAGGGTTACCGTCGTCGCAGTCACCCTCTTGTTCAACATACGATTCAGGCGCTTCACATGCTTCGACCGCATCATCGGATAAGCCGTATCCGTCGTTGTCTTCGTCAAAGAAAAACCAAGAGAGAAGATTTTCATCGATCTCTCCATTACAGTTGTTGTCCTGTCCGTCACAGACCTCTTCGGCTTGGGGATTGATGGATGCATTCTCGTCATCACAATCTTCTTCTTTGCTGTATCCGTCGTTGTCTTCGTCTTGTAGAGTGACCGCGCTTTCGTTGATGTCGCTGATTTTGATATCTCCACTTCTACAAGATAGGATTAAAAAAAATAGGTATCGATACATGACAGTTTTCCAGCGTTGGGGTATGGCATCGTCTGTTGATTATACTATAGCACGAGGCGTCGAAAGCATTTGTAAAACGCCTGTCTTTGGCGATCTTGAAACCGTATACGGCATCTGTTTGGTATCTTATGCTTCAAGATGACGTTGGTGGCTCGGCATTCTCCTTAAGGCGGTGCCGGTACGATTGTCGGTCTGCGGTGTCAATGTGGTAAAAGAGTTTTGTGAGACCCGTCAATTTCGCGATCTTCTCCAAAGCAAATTGGGGTAGGAACGTGGGTAAAGAGCCGAGGAAGCGGCCAATTTTAGGAATGTATACCTGTAATCGCTTTCGTTCCACTCCTTGAACGATCGCTCGCGCGACTTGCGTGGGGTTGACGGCCGGTGGAAATGAGAGCGGGCGTATTCCGGCTACCAGTTCTGTTTGTACCAATGATGGATAGACAACACACAAATGCACATTGGTTGCCCGTAGTTCATGTCGTAAAGCCTCGGTTACGCCGCGTATTGCAAACTTGGTTCCGGTGTAGAGTGCGGCGTAGGGAGTGGGAATATGTGACATCAAAGAAGCGATATTGACAATTTGACCTGCATTTCGGTGAAGCATGTTGGGCAAGACCGCATGGATACCATTAATCGCACCAAATACATTGATCTCGAAGAGTTGCCTCTCCGTCGATTCCGATAAATCCTGCATCGGTCCAATGGGCATAATTCCAGCATTGTTTATCAAAACATCCAGGGAGCCCCAGCGGGTTTCAATCTCGTTCACGACTTGTATGAACGCATCTCTGTTCCGTACATCAAGCGGAATAAAATGGGTGTGTTCTCCCAGTTCGTTGGCGCGCTCATATCCTTTTTGCACATCGACATCGCACATAATTACGGTTGCTCCCCTTTGAGAAAAAGCTTGAGCGGTTGCCCAGCCGATTCCGTGTGCGGCTCCCGTGATCAATACGATGCGGTTTTGAATGTTATATCGAGCCATCGTCTGTTTCTGGGGTAGGCGGTGATGTGACCATCTTAGCAGAATTTGATTAGAGATTTTGGATATATCTCACGATTACCCCCAATTGTCCAAGAGTGTTTCCGCGAAGGGAAGGGTCTCGCTTCCTTTCGGATGCCGTCCAACCTATCTTTCGACAGAAAGGGGCGCGTTTGATGGATAAGATATTGCAATCGGATATATATAGTGCATGTGTACGGAGGCGTGTGTGCCAGCATTCATGAATGTAAACTTGTGGGGGCTTTGGGGCTGTTCCGATAAAGCAGATGATGGAGCCAGATGTTATTTCTTCTTATAGCCTGCTCATCCGAAGATGAATCGATGCGTTCATACCCGCAAGATCCACACATTCGCATTAGTGATGCACAGGTTTGGGGAACGCACAACAGCTATCACCTCGTATCTGAAAACAATGTGATTGACATATGGGACTATTCACACAAGCCCCTAGCGGAACAACTCGATCGGGGAATTCGACAGTTTGAGATCGACATTGTGTACAATCCGGAGGAAGAGGAGATTCTCGTGCAGCACGTCCCTTTCATCGATGACGGCTCGACCTGCTATCGATTTCGGGATTGTCTTCAGATCATGAAAGATTGGTCTACACAACATCCTTGGCACTTTCCCCTTCAAATTTTAATCGAACCCAAGGATGAGGTGGCCACATGGTCTGTAATTGAACATCTCGATACCGTAGATGCGCAGATTATCGATATTTGGGGCGAACAATTGTGGTCTCCTCGCTTGCAACAGGGTGATTTTCCCGAACTGCGTGATTCGATCATCAACAGTGGTTGGCCTACATTGGAGGTGTTGCGCGGAAAGGCGATCTTTGTTTTGCTGGACAAGGGAGATGTCCGGTCGGTTTATACCAGCGGAGATAGCGGTGTTTTCGATCGGGCGATGTTTCCTCTGTTTGCCTTCGAGCATGAGATGGCGACCTATTTCTTAGGTGATGACCCCTTCGACCCCGAGATTGAATCGTGGGTTTCAAACGGGTTCCTTGTACGAACCCGTGGGGAAGTAGACCTCGTCTTCGATCCCGTTCGACTGGAGCAGGCTTTCGACAGCGGTGCGCACAGCATCAGTGTGGATACGGAAGAGAGCTTGGAACGTATCGATCCATTGCATCCGATCCGATGTAATCCCAAGGTCGCGTCCTCCTGTCGGGCGGATGATTTGGAATAATTTACTGTACACGCGTTTCTAAAACCTTAGTACTGAAGATTGATAGAAGTCTGCGTTGCTTCTTGTATAAATCGACGTGGCGCGATAAAATACGGATAGTATCACAAGAGTAAGGCATGTCATCACTGGCGATCAAAAGTAAAAGTGTAGCGGATGAACTCTATGAGTTTTTGCGGTCACTCGACCCCGCTCGTTTCCGAGAGGAATACGCGGAAGATGTGAGAGAGCGGTTTGCTTTGTTACATCGTCAATTGCGGCTTCTGAACAGTCAATTGGCAACCGTGGACAACTCCCCGTTTCAGAGTGCGGTGACGGAGTTGTTGTCTCTCTTTGAAGAGGGGCCTCCGGATATTTGGAACGCTTTGCGAATTGCTCTGTTGCCGCATTACGAAGAATTGATTCAGCAACTGAAGCATTTTGATATTCATTCTCCTTCCTTGCGTCCTACGAACTACGCTCGGAATATATTCCACGTTTCGTGTTCCTTGACCGTATTGATGACGGTTTACTTCTTCTTTAGCGAGACCGTCACGTTGATCGTTTCCACGAGCGCACTGATACTCGCTTGGGGGCTCGAAGCAAGTCGCCGTTTTGTTCCGGCGATTCAAGATTTTTGCATGGGCCTACTCGGGCGGTTTGCACATCCTCACGAGGCGAAGAGAGTCAATTCCTCCTCCTGGTTCGTTACGGCGGTCTTTATATTGGCTTTGCTGAGCAACAAACCACTGCTCATGGTTTCTGTTGGTATTTTGGGTATATCTGACCCCTTGGCTGCTGTAATCGGACGAAAATATGGCACCATCGCGTTGGTGTACGGACGATCGGTACAGGGCAGCTTAACTTTTTGGTGCAGTGCGATGCTCGTATCTTCCGCATTGGTTTTGCTCATGGTACCGTCGCTGTCTATAACAGCGGTGCTTCTCACCTCTGTGTGTGCGTCTACGATGGGAACGCTTGCTGAACTATTGTCGAAGCGCGTCGATGACAATCTCTCCATCCCTCTTGCCGTAGCGCTCGGTTTTTTAGGTGCACTGCGCCTCGTAGAACATTTTGCCCTGTAAAAATCGGTCTCGGCCGAAGAGCATATCTCTTTCAATGATCGATCATGCCGCTACAGCGGTATAGAGTCTGGTGAGCAGGGTTTCCCTCCGTGCTGGTCTTCGGTTATGGGGGCGTATGCGACGGTAAAGATTCCCACCAGCGATCGAAGCGTTGTGGTTGGGAGGGGGTAACCGATGCGCCGATTTGGGGTGTGAGAATCTTCAAGCTTGTATTCTGGGCGTGTTCGATCACCTTTTCGGGTGGGGCAAACCAATCGTGCGTAGAGAGCACGAACATACCCCAGTGAATGGGCTGTGTTTTACGGGTATGTATATCCAAACTCGCTTGTACGGTTTCTTGGGGAAACATATGTGCGAGAGGCCAAATGGTGTTGTACTGGCCACTTTCCATAAAAGCGACATCGAAAGGGCCGTACTTTTCACCAATTCGCTCAAAATGAGGCCCATAGCCCGAATCACCGCTAAAATAGAAACGCTCGCTTTGACCCATGACGACCCAAGAGGCCCAAAGCGTCGTATTTCCCGGAGGTCCGCGTCGACCAGAGAAGTGTTGGGATGGTGTGCACACCACTTGCAAATTACCCAATACCGCGCTTTCCCACCAGTCAAGTTCCGTAATACGCTCGGTTGGAATCCCCCAAGAGATAAGATGAGAAGATACACCGAGGGGGACAAAAAAATGCGTCTGTGTGTCTTTGAAAGGGAGAATGCTTGGACGGTCTAGGTGATCATAGTGATCATGGGAAATGAATATAGCATCTATCTTCGGAAGTTCTTCCGGGCGCAATACAGGGGGTTGAAAACGGCCGATGGCCAGTGGAACGGGAGCTGCATTGGTAAAGATGGGGTCGAGCAGAAGGGTTTGGGAGTCCAAGCGCGCGAGAATGGTCGAGTGCCCGAGCCAATGGTAGGTAAGGCTGTCTGATTGTAAAAATTGCAGAAGGTCGGGTTTGATCTCCGGCATCGTTTGAGAAGGGGTACGAACTTCTTTGCCGAAAAATCGCTTGTGTAGCAAGGCCTGAAAATCAAAGGCCTTCATCATCTTGTCGTATTCTTCTTGATTGGGATTGACGAAGCGTTTGCTTTTTGGATCGTATTGTGGTGATTGGGAAATCCGCTGTAGGTGTTCTCCGCTCGGATCCGAACCGAGATCCTTCCAGGCCAAGGCCAGTATACAGGCTAGGAATAGACCGAGGCACAGAAGTCCAATCCCCACATAGCGCAGCATCTTTTTGAGCACGATCTCCTCCTCCCTTCGAGAATAAGAGTCTGGTGTCGAAAAGCAAGGATGATATTCGAACGGACGCGTTTTGGCGTTGGTTTAATGCCAGTCTGTACTATTGATGGCAACCACGATGATCTCTTCGTTCACCGCTTCTGGCTCGACGTACGCCATCGCCTGTTCATCGGTGAAAAAAACCGTCCCTCCCGACTCGTCTCCGAGAAATACCAATTCCCCTCCCGGTTTGAGGAGATAGCCACCGCGATACAAACCATGGTGTGGATCTTCGCGAAGCCATTGGTCAAACCGTTCGGTGGCTTCCTCGATGGTGTGACCTTTCAGCATTTCAAAGGCGATATGCATATCGCGATGAAGTAATGGGAAGAGATGGCCGGTCCAACCGCGGAACATGCGATTGGTAAGGGGCGTGAAACGGGTGCTTTTTTCGCTGGTACAGGCTTCCACGAAAGACATCCATGTACGAAAGTGTGCCACCACGGGTTGAGTACCGGCTTTTTGTAACCGTGAACTATCCCGCAGCAGTGCCTCTTCAATTACGTCCATCAGTCCACTCTGAGATGGGTTTCGCGTCCGAACTTGGGTGAAAAAAAATTGTTTTGATGTTTCGATTCGATGTTGCAGCACCGCTCGAGATTGTTTCTTTCGGTAATTCTTTTGATCCATATACTCCCCCGTCGAACAAGACGGGGAGGTTGGTATATACGGACACCGGTTTTGCCTTTTCTCGAACTTTTTATCGTTCGGTATGGTCGGTCGGCGCGGAGGTTGCAACCTTGGTGGGTTATTGGCACCAAGTTGGAGCGTCGGCGGGAGCGGTTCCTTCGCCACATACGCGGGCGGAGAGGATGTAATCCAGCTTCGGGAAAGAAGACTTGAGGTATTCATTGCCCTGCATTTGGACGAGCCCTTGGTTGGGTCCGCGTCCATTCGGTGCCCCTTCCCCGTAGCCGGTGTAAATCTTCTTGACGACCGCCATTCCGCCGCCGTTCTCCTCCGAAACTTTGGCGAAGGGAGCAAAGCCCATGCTGTCCAATCGTTGGTTGTTTCCAAGATTGATGAACATTTGTGTGGTTCGCGTTCCAGGGCCAGCCATGGCATAGCTCATATAGCCGGGCGTGTTGGACTGCTTGACGGGATCGTCCGGAAGCTTTTGATCGCGCCAGTTGGCGGATATCTTGGGGTCTCCGTGGATACCAAATTGAATCATAAAACCACCGATTGCGCGGAAAAAAGCAATGTCGGTGTAATAGTCGGACTTTACGAGTTCGTAGAAGCGATCGGCGCCATTGGGAGACCAATCACGATGAACTTCGAGTAAAATATCGCCTTGTGTGGTTTTAAAATGTACATCAAACCGCTCGGGCACTTTGGAGTCGACCGTCTTTTTGGGCTCGGAAACTTCTTTGGTCGCGCGCTGGGTTGGTTTGCTGTCCGCTGCTTGCTCGTTGGTCTTCGGTTTTGCTTCTGGGGTTTCTGTACTTTTCGTTTCGCTATCAGAACAGGCGAAAAGGCTGATAAACATTAGATGGATCATAAGGCTCTCTTGGGCGTCGCTTTGGGCGAAGGTGATGAAAAAATGCTGCTAAACCATAACCCAATGTAGATAAAAATCGCAAATATAACCCTGTTTTTTACTTGGATCGGCTATAGTTGGACTACGGCACATATCGTAATTATCGTGTTCTGTATGCAGTGGAGAGAGTATGTTCCGAGAAACCTTGCGAACCTATGGGGAAAGGCTCAACGCAGAAGAGATAGAGAAACTTTTGCAGTTCTCCCTACGGAGAAATGATACGCTGGCACAGCAAGGAAAGCGTGGTACGCCCATTTGTGTTTGGGGAACCCACGGTATTGGGAAGACCCAATTGATATTAAGCGTTGCCAAGGCCAACAATTGGACGACGGTCTATTGCGCACCCGCGCAGTTCGAAGAGATGGGTGATCTGCATGGTATCCCTGAAACCTACGATCCCAGTCCTGAAACCCCCAATTCCGGTGATGAGTATACCGTCTATCGACCACCGCAGTGGCTAAAGTCTGCCATTAGCAGTGCCAATCTCGATCAACCGGGCTTATTGATTTTAGACGATTTCAACCG
>JAYYRF010000711.1:0-4231 GCA_036127535.1 Myxococcota bacterium
AATTGTAGTTTTGCCACCAAATTATGGTACCCGGATCGATCTGAGTCTGTACGAGGTAAAGGACGTCGGTGAAATTATTGTGTCTGGAGATCACGTTAACAAAGCGTATATCGACAATCCAGAGGCGAACAAAGAGAACAAAATCTACGATCGAGAAGGACGGGTTTGGCATCGAACCGGAGACCGAGGCTACCTTGATGACAAAGGATGTATATGGCTTGTTGGACGGAGTAAAGACGTACTGGTATACGGGGAACAGCGCATAGATCCGTATGTTTTGGAAGCTCCGATTTTACAGTTGGATGGTGTCCGACAGGCGGCGTTGGTTATGCATCACGAAACACTGTACCTATTTTTATCGTTCTCTTTTTGGACGCAAGATTTACGGGATCAGATTCGAGAATGCTTGCGTCCATACGGCTTAGAAAAGATGGAGATTCTGTTGTGCCGTTCCCTTCCGGTAGATGGGCGACACAACAGCAAGATCGATCGTCCCCTTCTGCGTTCATGGTTAACGCGATGGTATATCTTCTCGAGGTCTCCTTTTCGAAGGACAATGTTGTGAACCCAAATATTTGGACTTGGGAACCCGCTATGTCTGACGTATGGGCAATACTCGGGATATCCGTTGGGGTCTTTGTCGCTTTGGGGGTTTCTGAATTACTGAAAAAGCTGGGCGCATCGGTAGAGTGGTCTCGGAAAGCGGCCCACATTGGATCGGGACTGTTGGCGATACCGTTTCCGTATCTGTTTCGAAGTATTTGGCCTGTAATTATCTTATGTGTCAGCTTTTTGTTGATTATGATGGTTTCAAAAAGCTTAAAGATGTTTGAGGGGGTTCACGGTGTGAAGCGCGAGAGTGTGGGCGCCTATGTTTTTCCCCTTGTGATCATTCTGATTTTTGCTTTAGCCCAAAAGCCACTTCATTTTGCAATTCCGATTGCCGTACTTTCTCTCTCAGATGCACTGGCGGCTTTGATTGGAAAGGAATACGGTTCGACGCATTTTCACACGTATGGCGAAAGGCGCAGCTTGGAGGGATCTACTGCATTTTTAATCTCGACATTTATGCTGGTTCATCTTCCGCTCTTGCTATTGAGCTCTACAAGCCGACTGGAATGCGTTTTGATCGCGTTGGGGACCTCTATATTGGTGACGACTTTTGAAATGATTTCAATCAAAGGTCTCGACAATGTATTTATTCCCTTTGGAACGTGGTACGTACTGGATAATTATGTCACCTATTCCGAAGACGCGTTGATATCCAGAATTGTATTTTTGTCTCTTAGTGCTTTAATTACAATATTTTTTATCAAACGACGTTTTTTTACGCAGACTGGTGGTATTGGTGTGTTTCTCGCGATGTACGGGACGTTCTCTTTGGGTAGAGAGTGGTTCTTTCTTCCCGCACTGTCGATTTTAACACCGCTCATTTTATATGCACTTTGGGTCTTTCCCAAGTACGAGCGACGAAAACCGATGGGTATTTCCAGGCTCTTTCAGACGATTATTATTGCCATGTTGGTTCTCTTAATCTTTGATAACACCAGTCATCCTTGGTTGGTGGGTGGATTCTTGGCTGCGATTATATCCGGTGGTGGTTTTGTGTATACGAAGGTCGGAGAGAAGATGCCTTCGTTGTCTCTGTTTTATCTAATCTCTCTTCTCCCTTTGGTTGTGACATATGTGTGCATGCGAGCCGAAATTGAATACTTAATTCCCATGTTGGCCTTGTCTTGGATAACCGCAATTGCTTCGGTTCACCTCGCCATTTTATTCGATGACCGCAAAGCGGTTTTTCAATGCGTGAAATGTTCGGAGTTTACGCTCGAGCGCAGGCACTGTGGTGAAAAGACTCAAATCTTTTCTGGATCCCCGTACTTAACCGAATTTCGTTTGGGTCTTCTATCGTCTTTTGGGGCGGCCTTTGTGGGAAGCGGAGCCTACTTTTTATCTTAGGGCTTGTGACGTATAAGATTGCCCTTTGAGAAGAGAAGAGGACCATCTTTCCCAATTGCATATTCCAAGGACGGCGGTAGGACTTTTTGTGAATCCGCCGTACAGAAGAGCACCTGCTTTTCGGTTCGTATGATCCACGATAGAGGAACGGCGGAAGCATCTACAATCTCAACGAAGGGGGGCATCGCAATTGCTTGGGGATCACCGAGAGGTCTACCGTGAATCGAAAACCATTGATACATCAGCTTCTCTTTGACGGAGAAGGTAATGAAAACGGAAACGCCATGCTCGGGGTGTAGTTGAAAGAGGGCATGCTTGATTTCTTGATCGGTATCGGCTTTTAAAACGTATTTGCTATTAACGGGGAAATTGGGTTGTTCGTTTGCCGTGGTTTTGAAAAATTCGACTCCTCCTTTGGTATAGACGAGATAGAAAATCTCGTGTGTTGTAGATATTAGGCTATCGGAACCGAGTATTTCAGGGCTCGCAACATGAACTTTTCGAAATACCGGTATCCCCTTTGCATCGATTTGTGCTACGTATAAGTCCCCTTTTTGGGTTCGGGGTACCCATATCGGAAGATAATAGTGAGAAGCATCCTTCGTCAGGCGTCCTGCGGGTTTTGCATTGGGCCAACCGAGCGAGATACGTTGTTGCCTCTCTGTTTGGATAAACAGGTTGGAGTCTTCTAGCCAGTAGTAGTGTGGTTGTATGTCTTTTTGTAAAATGCGCTGGATCTTTTGTGAGGTCGTGCTGCCCAAATATACATCAAACGGTCTCTGATCAGAGTATACATGATTCTGCCCATTGCCTTGTTGTAGCCAAAGGGTTTCAAAACGCGAGTCATGGGATGTTAATATATCGGCAGAGATGGCCTTCAACGGTCGTATATCAATTTTTCTTTGCTCCTCATAGGTGCCTTTTTCATAGTCGATTTGAATTTTGAGCGTATAGCTTCCAACGCCAAGCCCCGCAGAACTGGGTACCTCGAGTCGTATTTGACGCTGCTCTCGCGGTTTTAACGTCCATTCAGGCGATTTTGATTTCGGCGAATTACTGCGCTTGTCTGTATGACCATCTGGATGAGTCAGAGAAAAAGACGTTCTCCAAGTTTGCTCCGAGAGATCGGGAACGGTAACGGCTTCATTGCTCGAATTGCGTATGTTGAACTGTATGACGATGGATTGTTTGTGCAGATAGTTTTCGTGTAGATCCGTTTGTATAGACAAAGGTGTGGCGAAGCATACAGAAAGAAGAAGTTGAATCATGTTAAGTCTCTTTTTATCCAAGATAGGGCTTTTTCTCGATTGGTTATCAGTCCTTCGACTTGTAGACGACGCAGCTCGGCAAGTTTCGTCCCGATTTCCTTCCCTTTAATACCGAGAGGCAACAAGTCTCTTCCTTGTAGGAGAATGGGTAGGCTTTTTGAATAAATGTGAAGCTGCTTGGCTCGATCGATAAGATCTTGTGGCTTTTGATTGTGCAAAATTTCAAAAACAGTAAATAAGAACAGAAGAGAGCCTTCTTCGGACAACCTACGTAAATCGGTGTCCGTACAGCGTGAATGTAGGCGGTTGTGACATTGCAAGGCAAATAAAATGATTCTTTTTACATTCACATTTTCGATCGAAAAAATTTTCAGTCGGGTAAGAACCTCTTCGGCATCAGCAGAGGGGGTTTTATGGAGTGCTGCGACCCAAAACAGTGCGAGCTTGTATGGCTTGTCCATTAAGACGGGAACCACTCGATCGACGGCGTCACAAACCTCTTTTTCACTCCCATTTTTCCATCTTGGAAAGAGGCGAGAGAAGAGTTTGAGTTCTCTCATTGCTTTTAAACCGATGGAGGGTTTTGGTGATTTCAGCCACATTTTGTGAAATTCTGTGCTCAATCTTTCTGCTGATACATGAGAAAGAGAAATGTCTCTACATAATTTTTTTAAAGAATCATCGATGGTAAAGGAAAGACGGGCTGCAAACTGGGCTACCCGAAAGACGCGCAAAGGGTCTTCCACAAAGGTTTCGGGATCGGTCGCACGGAGTATCCCTTCCTTCAAATCTCGCTTTCCATGGAAGGGATCAAACAGCCGTTTGGTCAATGGATCATAGGCCATGGCGTTGATCGTGAGATCCCGGCGACGCAACGCTTCTCGAATCCCCAAATACGGTTCGTCTTTTTTGTTGCGCACCGGTAGAGAAATGTCGAATTCTTCTTTTTGCACGTGAAGTTTAAAGACGGAGAAGGATTTACCGACCCGTTTCGTAGAACCGAA
>JAYYRF010000712.1:0-4721 GCA_036127535.1 Myxococcota bacterium
CAAAAATCAGTCAGGAAGAAAGCGCTGTTTTGGTACGCGTTCTTTTGGATGGAGAAGAAAAAGAATTTGAATTGAGAGCTCTTTCAGAGTCAAGGGAAGCCTTTTCTACTTTGATAGAGCAACTATCCGACGAAATTTCTCTTCCGGCGAAGGTAAATGGCAAGCCTGTATACGGTTGGTCTCAATTGTTTGAAAGCACGTTGGAAAGCGCGAGAAAGGGATGCGATATTCAACGATATAAAGGACTGGGTGAAATGAACCCTGAGCAATTGTGGGAGACAACAATGGATCCCACGCGCAGAAGCTTAATGCAAGTCAAAGTTGACGAAGAAAATTCAGCTGACGGAATATTTAGCATTCTGATGGGAGATGTTGTATCATTGCGAAGAGATTTTATACAACAGAATGCATTGGATGTAAAAAATCTAGATATTTGATAGAAGAGTGTAAAGATATTGTGACTGAAGTGGTCAAAAATAGATTCTGCGCTTAGAGATATCTTCAAAGAGCGGCATTTACGATCAATAAATGATAGATGGCCAGTCTTTTGTGATTTGGTGATGGATGTTAGAGGAAGTATTGGGCAGTCGCCTCCTTTTTGTAAGTGGTAAAGGAGGAGTAGGTAAAACGAGTTTCGCGGCAGCTGTAGCGAAAACGTCCGCTCACTTTTCAAAAAGGGTATTACTCGTTGAAATCGATAATTTTTATCCGTCCCTTACGGCCGTCTTTTCGACGGCTCCAGGTTACCAGCCCAAAATGGTGGAAAAGAACTTAGCCATTTGTAACATTACTTGGGAAAGGGCATTGGAGGACTGGCTTTTACAAACGATCAAAATCAGGCGCGTTGTCAATATGATTCAAAAGAATAAGATTGCAATGCTATTCTTGGATGCTACACCAGGAGCCAGAGAAATCGTTATTCTCTCCAAGGTGGTTTCTTTGCTGGATAGCTGGGATCAAGTCATCGTAGATCTACCGGCCAGCGGCCATGCTCTTGGTGTTCTCAGAGTTCCTGTTACAGCGAAGAAACTCATGAGAAGCGGTCCGATTCATGATAGAGCATCTCAGGTTTTAAAGGTTTTGTCTCAAAAAAGCACCAAACTCGCCATTGTATCTCTGCCGGAAGAGATGGTTGTAAATGAAACCATCGAATTTATGCAAAAGGTAGCAAAAGGACTTCCTTTTATGGAAAAGCCCGATGTTGTGCTGAATCGTGCATCCAAACCAAGCCTAACGCCGGATGAGTTATTGCTTTTGGAAAGATTAGAAGCCGAAGAAGACGTCATGGGAGCAGAAGCAAGAGAGCTTCTACAAGCGGGTCGCTGGGAGCGCGATTTGGAGTCCGCAACGGGAATCGGTCTGAAACGTTTAAAAGAGGCGTGTGGAGAGGAAATATTCTCTTTTACTCGTTTGGGTAATCTCGGTGGATACAAAGGGGGACCGAACCAAGTCGTTCAGCAGATGTATACGGAAATTCTTCGGAAAGTGAAAAATGCAAAGTAATGTGCAGATGAAAGAGTTGATTCAAAACCAAAAGCTACTCATTTGTGTGGGAGCGGGTGGCGTGGGTAAAACATCTTTATCTGCTACAATTGGTCTTCAAGCAGCCCTAATGGGTAGAAAGGTATTGGTGCTCACCATAGATCCTGCCAAAAGATTGGCAAATTCTTTGGGACTGAAGCAATTCGGAAACACAGAAACGCAGATAGACCTTTCACAAATAGGTGATGTCAAAGGTGAACTATGGGCAATGATGCTCGATGGGAAAAAAACGTTTAACGATTTGATCGATAAATTATCCAAAGACGAACAGACGAAAAGAAGTATTCTCAACAACAATATTTACCAAAGCATCACGGAAACCATTGTTGGAAACCAAGAGTACATGGCAACAGAAAAGCTGTATGACGTAGTCTCTTCCGGTCGTTACGATTTGATCGTTTTGGATACGCCTCCCGTAAAAAATGCTTTGGATTTTTTAGATTCGCCGGGCAGAATGGCCCGTTTTGTTGATAAAAGGGTAATGAAGTGGTTCTTAACCTCGAAAAAAGGAGAGAAGCGAATCATAAGGCGACTTTTAGCGGGTTCCTCCGCGGTTCTGTTTAAGCTTTTGGGGTACGTTTTCGGACAAGACTTCTTAGAAGACATAGCTATATTTTTCTCTAATTTTCGAGATTTATACGAAGGATTCCAAGAGCGTCACTCTGCTGTAGAAGCGTTATTTAGAGATAAAAAGACGTGCTTTATGATTGTGTGTGCACCCCATAAACCGGCACTGGAAGTCGCGGAGTTCTTTTTGAAAGAACTCAAAAAACGTAAGATGAGGAATCCGGGCGTAATTGTGAACCAAAGGCATTTTGCTCACTTTAAAAATCTTAATGCAAAGGCGTTTTTACAAGAGAGATGCGATGAGCTTTCTCAGGATTTATCGGCGCATACCGCCTCTATGTTATTGGCCCGTTTGGGAGTATCGCATAAGCGATTGCACCGTTTGGCACTAGAAGAGGACGCATTGGTTTTGGAATTGTCTAAATATTTAGATAAACAGCAGAGGCTTTGGTCTATACAGAGAATGCATGGAGAAGTACACGATTTGCACGGTTTGGTTCAGGTTGGAAATCAATTGTTTGTAAATCAGGAATAAAGGAGTACAAATGCTGTTTTTTACATCGTTTTTTCTCTCCACCGCCTCGGCGCAAAGCTTTTATGTAAGACCACAGATCCGGGTTGGTGTCGGTGGAGCATGGACGGATGAGTCTTTGGGTATTTCTGTGAGTATGGATACACGCATGACCCAAATCATATACATAAGCGTTGGTGGGTTTCGCAGTCTTCAGGAAGCTGAAATTACAGCATTGGAAGACGATATTCAAAGTTGGACAAAGCTACGAAGTGGTATTTGGGCGGCTCCGGGGCTTCGATTTCCCCATCGTTACAAAAAAGGCGCTTTGAATTGGGACTTCTTGCTGCGCGCCGGTTTTGCTTGTGTCTTTTCAGATCTTGCCGAAAACGAAGATTGGACTTTGATGGAACCAGCAGCTTTGGGAGGAGGCGATCTGATCATATTCAAAGATCAATTCGCGATGACGCTTTCGGGCAAAATGTTTGCGTATAATCCATATATTAGGGAATTCCGCGAAAAAGCTGTGATTTACAGACCCCAGTTAACGATTGAATTTAGCCATAAGTGGTAAAAAAAAAGAGGGCCATATACCGAGATATGGCCCCATGTTATCAGAAATGGGTTTTATAGATTCTGAGCGGCTTTTTCCATCAATGCTTGCAGTCTTTTGACGAAGGAAGCGGGATCTTTTAATCTTCCTTCAGAAATGCTCGCGTGATCGAGAAGAAGTTTTGCAAAGGGTTCTAGTCCGGTTTTTCCTTCTTCGTTTAGTCTCGCCAAGGTCTTAACCATAGGATGACTGGGATTTACCTCTAAAATCTGCTTGCTCTCGGGTAAGGGCTGATTGCTCGCCTTGAGAAGTGCTTCCATATTTGCACCCAAAGCTCCTTCTTTGTTTACCAAGATACTCGGAGAGTCCGTTAAACGACTGGACATACGAACTTCTTCTACTTCGTCGCTCAGAAGATCAGATAGCCAGTCCATGAGAGGTGCCGCTTGGCTCCTGTCTTTTTTCGTCTCCTCGTCTTGGTTTTCTTCGTCTTCTTCGAACTCACCGTGAGCGACACTCTTGAGGGGTGTTTCTTCATAGTCTTTGGTTTGCATAACAACCCATTCGTCTACCGGATCACTAAAGAAAATGACTTCCCATTCTTTTTTCTTAAACCCTTCTAAAATGGGTCTAGACGAAATCTGATCTTTATTTATGTCGGTAAGATACCAAATATTCTCTTGTCCTTCTTTCATGTCTTCTTTGATTTCATCGAATGATCGAAGGGCATCGGAAGACGTAGAAGTTTTACACCGAAGAAGTTTGAGAAGATCTTTTTTACGCTTCTCTCCTTCCTCCGGAATACCTTCTTTGAGAATGTGTCCGGAATCTTCCCAAAAAGAGTTGTATGATTCAACATCATCTTGTGCGACGGACTTTAATTTCTGCAGGAGCTTACGAGTTAAGTTCTTCCGAATACTCTCTACGGCTGCGGTCTGTTGAAGAATCTCTCTGCTGACGTTTAAAGATACGTCATTTGATTCGATTACACCACACGCAAAGCGGAGATAGCGAGGAAGAAGATCATCTGCGTGATCGAGTACCTTGACCTTTTTTTGAAAGAGTTGCAAGTTGACCTTGTAGTTCATATGGTCGAGCTGCATACTGTGTTTTTGAGGGATATAAATGATTCCGGAAAAGGTGAGTTTTCCCTCAGCTTGAACGTGAATCCAGCACAGCGGGTCATTCCAATCGTTGGAAACGTGTTTATAGAAGGCTTTGTACTCTTCTTCTGTTATCTCAGATGGTTTTTTCGTCCAAAGCGCTTTTTCCTTATTCACTTGCTCTTCTTTTACAAAGATAGGCCACTGTACGAATTCAGAATGCTTGCGTACGATGTCTTTGAGTTTGTACTCGTCTAAAAACTCCTTGGCATCCTCTCTGATGTGAAGCTTTATGGTTGTTCCGCGCGTTTCCTTTGAGCCTTCGCCGATACTGTAACTATCCCCACCTTCGGAGATCCAGCGCAGAGGTTTTTCGTTGGATTTTGCGGATAGAGTTTCAACTTCTACTTTGTCTGCTACCATGAAAGCAGAGTAAAATCCGACT
>JAYYRF010000713.1:0-13854 GCA_036127535.1 Myxococcota bacterium
TCCGGTTCCCTCAACCGAACACCATACGCTTCAATTCGACGTTGACGTGGGCTATATCGATCGAAACGTCATGGGGTGGGACGAGTTCATGGCGGGCGGGCGACATCCCTACAACTGGGGGAACGGCACCATAGGAAACAACATCCAATTCTCTGGGTTCGAAGGCTTTTCTCTGTCCGGAGAGACGATGCTCATTGCCAATACGGCTTATCGATTCCCTCTTTTGCGGGGCATTAAAAAGAAAGTTGGCCCCTTGTATTTTGACTCTTTGTATATGCAGGTTTTTGGATCTGTGGGCAATCTGTGGAGCTATCGCGTCGAGGGAGAGACCCATGTCGAAGGGTATTCGGTCGTCCCCTCTGAGGGTGGTTCGACCCGCAGAGAGATCCCCTTCGTAGACTATTCCAGTAAAAACAGTCCCGCGAGCGATCCACACTACTTTCTGGCAGATGTCGGCGCCGAGTTTCGCGCACGAACCTTTATTTGGAATGATTGGGACTGGGACGGATTCCTTCGAATCTCATACGGTTTGCAGCCGACCGCGGGCTATGGTGACGTAAACGCTGACTTTGTGCAGAGCGCACTGGCACGGGACTCCGCCTCGGAACTCTCCGCTGAGGTCGAGCCGCCAACGGTACGGGTGTATCTCGGTTTGGGAACGGGGTGGTAATATGATGTTGTTGTGGTTTATCATTGGTTGCGGACGCCCATCTTCCTCGTACGACGTCAAAGTCTACGGCCAAGGCACATCGCTGGACGAGATACACAGTGCACCCCAAACGATGGGCGGCGTCATTGAGTATGCCCGCTTCCGGATTTGGGGTTCCTATATTGGACATGGCTTTACCGGACTGTATGGGGATACCCCCTATGTGCCAGGCACGTCTTTTACACTCGGCTCCGGTGTCTTTGCGTACCCACCTCATCCGAGCTTCGATCGGGTTTCGCCCCTGATTACGACCGGACCTGCCGAGATGGACTCTTGCTTTCGAGCATTGGGCACACGCGGCGAACCCTTTTCCGTAGAATACGTCGATGTCGGGGATCGGATAACCCTGACGAACGAAGAGGTCTCTGTTCGACTCAACCGCGATCCGAGCCTATACCCCAAACCGGCCGGAGAGACATGGTACATCGGCTATGGTGCCGCACTGCAGCCCGCGTTGACAAGCTACCCCCACGGTGCCGATACCTGGCCCGCACAAGCAGCCGACTTGACGCTTCATTTCCCCGGGACGCTACCCCCCAAGGATACCATGGTGGGTGCAATCCCCTATCCGGTCACCGACTCTCTCCCGATTCCACATCCGCTCACAAACGTACAGATAAACGGATCCTCCTTGTCGCAAAGTGCCACATCCTTTACCGGACCGTGGTCTGAATCGTTAAACCTGACGTGGGATCCCGCACCCAACGCCTCCCCACTCACCGTTTCGATACGATTAATCGGATCGGGAGACGCACAAGGTCCTTGTGATTGTGATGCGGACTGTTCCGAAGGCCTCGTCTGCCAAGACACGGTCTGCATGCCGCAACACGGAGCTTCGGACCAGCAGTTGGGCGAATTGGTGTGTACGCTCCGAGACGATGGAGAATTCTCCATTGCACCATCGATGATGGCGCCCCTACGCGGAGAAGTAGAAGCCGCAGGGGCGCTTTTGATCGTATCGCGTGTCGCGGAGTCTCAGATCAGCGACCCACCCAGTATATTGACCCACAACGGTAAAAAGCTCCAAAACGCGCCCATTCGAACGCGCGGTATCGACGCGATCATCACCCGCTTGGAGCTGTCACCATGATACTGCTCTCCTTTGTCGCCTGTTGGTACCCCTTTGATGAATACTGGTCGGATGAGAGTCAATTTCCCGTTATCGATTCCGTCGAACCGTCCTCCTTGGCTTCCTTTGCGGGTGGCGAGGAAGTCGTTCTCACCGGCCGTAATTTAGCATCGGTACAAACGGCGGTGGTCGGAACGCGGAATGCAGAAATTCTCGAAGCAACGGACACAAGCGTTCGGATTCAGGTTCCGAATCTGCCCGGTGGCGATCGCAGCGTCGATGTTGCGGTGGTCAGTCTCGACGGCTGGGCACGTGCCGAGAACGCCCTAACCTACACGAGCACCGGAACCGATTGGTGGGACAAAGAGATTGGCAGCTTCTCCGTTCTTACTCTCGACTGCCCGCTGGAGGCCTATGGATCCTATGACGAGGAGTACTACCCTTTGTTTTGGTGCGGCTTGGAAATGGGATATTCCGAAGCCATCGGAAGCATTGGAAGCGAGCGCCAGTCTGGATTTGCGGCGGACGGCAGTATTCTCACCGGACTCTCCGCCCTTCCGCCAGCGGGACAAGCCCGATACTGGGCGACTCCTCCGGTCTCCCTTCCCTCTCGATACGGTGCCTCTCGCCCGGGTGACTGGGTCAAAATAGAGACCGATCGAGATCTTGCGCGTGACTTGGCCTATATAGATGAGCGTATCGAACTCTTTCAGAGCAATTATTATTGGACAGATTACATAACCGCCGTCGATCGAAGCGTCGCCTTTGCCGACGAGCAATACTGCTATCTCTTCGAAACGACCGAGGTCGATTTTTTGGAGGATACCCTCTCTTTAAGCGAAGACGCAGGAACCATCTCGGCCGTTTGGATGGGATACTCGGCCGTCGAGGAATACGAGGAAGAGTCGTGGTTCTATGAAGGATACACGAGCACCGGAACCGCGCAGGCCGATGGCACACAAGTGACCCTCGGAAATGCAGGGGGTACACTCGAATACAGCGACTACAGCGGGTTCTTTATCGACACCGGTGTCGGTACCGCACCCGGCCCGCGAAACTTTCCCTTTGGAGTATCCTATCGGATTTCGATACAAGAAAAAGATCAAAGGCGCGAACTGGGGAACGTCGAGGGTGGAGGAGAATTGGTGCTGACATGGCCCGACTTGTTGGCCGGACAAGAGCAGATCTCCAAAACGGATGGGGTTCTCTTCGAGTGGGAACCCCTACCCCAAAGCAATGATCCCGTCTTGGTCGTCGCGGAGTTTCGGGTATACGATATGGATGTCGACGATCCTAATGGTTGGTATGAAGTCGCTCGAATTGTAAAGTCGGCAGCGGATGCAGATGGATACTTGGAAATCACACCGGAGGAGATCTCTCCCATGCCTCTCGCGCCCAACGCCATCGATGAAGAGGACGACTTCGTCGGTCTGTGGGGTGAACTGACCATCGCACGACACGAATTTCGAAAGGTCGCCCACGGAGAGAATGATATCGTTATCGATTTTGTCCACTCGATCCAGTCTCCCGTCGATCTGATCGATTAGAGACGGGTGCATCCAAAGCGGTCGGTTTGGGAACCTGAATGACAATTCCACCAAACCGAGCCTCCGAAGCGATGCAGCGCGTCGAGCCGACATAGCACTCTCGCTGATTGTACGGCGACTGGTCGTCTTGGTAGTATCCTTGACAGCCACCACCAGCGGAGGTGTTGACATAATACACCGATCGTCCTTCCTCGTCGGTGATGCGCGCTCCGCACGGATGACAGATGTATCTTGGGTATCGGGCAAAGCGAGGTACCTCGTTTTGACAAATCGGACAGTACTGTTTCATGCGGATTTCCATATATAGATATTGTACTGGATGCTAAGAACGCCCCATCCATTCTATTGTGACACAAAAATCCGAATACCGACTTCATCCTCTCTTTGGAATCGCCGCAAACGGTTCGTTGCGTTGTCATTACGAATCCTTGTGACTGTTTGACAGTCGATGGATCCATGCTAAATAGCGATACCCACAAGGCCGCGGAAGGAAAAGATGATCACCGTTACCGGACTCTCAAAAAGCTATGGTTCGCAAGTTCTGTTTCAAGATGCCAATCTTCAACTCAACACCAACAACTGCTACGGCATTGTGGGGGCAAACGGTTCCGGAAAGTCTACCCTGCTTCGCATTCTCAACGGTCGAGAATCGATGGACGAAGGAGAGGTTAAATTACCCCGCAACATTCGACTCGGTGTTCTCAACCAAGATCACTTTCAGTACGAAGACACCCCCATCTTGGATGTGGTGATGATGGGACACACACAGTTGTGGAGTGCCCTGAAGGAACAAGAGAAAATCCTCTCCTGTGCAGACGGAGACTTCGACGCCGATCGGTACGCCCAACTCGACGATATCATTCTTTCCTTTGAGGGGTATTCCTTTGAGGCACGCGCAGCCGAAATTCTCGCCGGTCTCAACATTCAAACGGACAAACATCAGCAACCGCTCTCGGTTTTATCCGGTGGCTACAAACTGCGGGTTCTACTCGGTCAAGTTCTCGCATCCAACCCCGACGTGTTGTTCCTAGACGAGCCGACCAACCACCTCGACATCATTTCCATCAACTGGCTCGAAGGATTCTTGAAAGAGTACACCGGACTGGCCATCGTCGTCTCGCACGACCATCGCTTCCTCAACACCGTTTGCGGATATATCATCGATGTCGATTATGAAGCGGTTACCCTTTATCGTGGAAATTACACGCGTTTTACCCATCTCAAAGTCGAAGATCGCAAGCATCGGGAAAAAGAGATCGACAAGCGCAAAAAGGAAATCGCCGATCACAAAGCCTTTATCACACGCTTCAAAGCCAAGGCGACCAAAGCGCGCCAGGCGAATTCGCGCGTGAAGAAAATCGCCAAGATTAAAATCGAAGAACTCGCCACCAGCAGCCGCCGACAGCCGTATTTCAAACTGGAGATGAAACGCCCCAGCGGCAAGATGGTTCTCAAGATCAAAGAGATCGGTAAAGCATACGACCAAACGCCAGTATTGAACAACGTCTCCTTCACGATTAATCGAGGGGAGAAAGTGGCGATTATCGGCCCGAACGGTATTGGCAAATCCACCCTTTTGAAAATCATTATGAATACGCTGCAAGCAGATACGGGCTCCTTTGAATGGGGTCATGAAACCCACGTGGGTTATTTTGCCCAAGACCACAAAGGACAACTTGGAGCACCGAAACAAGACATTCTCAGCAGTTTTTGGGACAAGTGTCCGATGGAACCCATCGGATTTTGCTACGGAAAGCTTGCAGAAGTTCTCTTCAGCAGAGAGGAAACCGGAAAGAAATTAGAGAATCTGTCCGGTGGGGAGGCCGCTCGTCTTTTAATGGCTAAAATTGCGGTTCAAAAACCCAACGTTCTCGTCCTGGACGAACCCAACAACCATCTTGATCTGGAAGGCATCTCCGCGTTGTCACGCGATCTCAAAGCCTATGAAGGCACCATTGTTTTTGTCTCCCACGATCGTTGGCTGGTCGCTTCGTTGGCCACCCGCATCATCGAGATTACCCCGTCCGGTATCGATGACTACTATGGAACCTACGACGAATTTATGGAGAGACGCAATCTCGACCACTTGGATACAAACCAAACCGTCGCCATCGACCGCGCCCAAAAGAAAAAACGAAAGAAGAAGTAATCCCACCATCGACGGGTCGAACGAACGTTAATCGTTTGTCTCGTGTATCTGCGCAAAGGCGGACTCTTTGCGCAAGGTTTCGATGTGCGGCAAAAGCGTCTTCCAAAAGGAAAGCACGGTATCGAGCTCAACCGTATTCCACCCCGCTTCGTTCGGCGTGAATTCCTCCAAACATCGCTGAAGGATAGATACCGGGCGTGACTCGGAAAAATAGAGCTCAAAAACGCACACATCGATGAGCGTTTCCAATACTTTGGCGGGCTCGAGACGTCCAATCTGATAACCGTGGTGAATACCATCGAGGAGATGGGAGAGAAGAGACACCGTTGCGGGCTGCGCGCGGGCGATCGGAATATCTTGGAGATTGGCACCGTCCACTTGGAAGGCATTGCCTTGCATCTTGCCTTTATAACGGAGCCAAAATCGAATGAGAGACGAATTGAGGACGGCGCAGAGGTACTTCAAGTTTATCCGATCGCTACAGATGACATTAAAGGTTCCCTCGACATAAACGTCTTTTTCACTGTAGTGAAAAATCGGTCTCTTTGGACATTTGCGTACGGCGACTATTTTCGACGGCGCGGTAAAAAACGACTCGTCTTTGGGCCAATGCAGGTGATAAAATTTTCGTTTGCCGTTTTGGTTTTCCCGTCTCCGCTCCATAATGGGACGATACCGTTCGAGATGTCGGATGAGAGCCGGCTCCGATTCAGGTTGAAAATCGGTGTCTTTATGAGAGAGATAGATAATTTTTTTGGTATAGGGTTCACAAAAATAGGGCGTTTCTTCGCCGTTGTACCGAAAGAGAGTGGGTTCATACAATGGTTTGAGAAAAGGACTCTCTCTTAGTTCAGCCGGAATTTGATCGACGGAAAAGATGAATACCGGATCCCCGACTTGGATATTATGCGCCCGTCTTTGCGCGGGAGAGAACCCATTGATCGCCTTCTTCGTTACTTGGGGGGGATTGGCCGCGATGCCTTGGGAGATCTCTTTTTTGTCCAAATAATCTCTGTCGCGTCGCGCGTTTTCTATCCGGCGGCATATTTTGGCGGTTTGATCCGCGTTGAAAGAGATCATTTTGTCGTTCCACTCTTGTGGCTGAAACGAGAGATCAAATCGTTCAAAACATCGGATCTGGCCCTCGGGGAGTTCTTCGAGAAACAGCAATTCCTCCAACATTTTTTGCTGTTTGGTGCGATCGAAGTGCTTCGTAAGTTCTTTCGCGACGGCAACCCGTATGTCGTGCGGTTGGGGCGTATGTGATTTTTGCAACACCATAATCATGGTTTGAATTTGGGCATTCTCGAAGAGGAAGTGGTTGTGAAAATCGATATACTTCCGAAACTGAGCGGTTTGAAGGACGTAATTGCGAATTTTGGATGCACCATCCGCTTGCAACCAATTGTTGGTGGCGATAAACGACAGGACCCCGTTTTCTTTGAGAAGCGTCAGTCCCAAATGGGCGAACAGATACCATAAGTCGCATCTGGCTTTGAACACGGGATTGCTCTTTAGCATAGACCATATTTTGTCACCACCGTCGGGATGTTTCAGATAGGGCGGATTTCCAATTACAATATCAAAACCACCTTGTTTCGATTGGAAGAGATGAGAAAATGCCCGTTTCCATCGAAAGATCTTCGAGCCGTCATCGGTAACATCTCCGTTCGGTACTCGACTCATATCGATGTCCTGCAGACTGTTTCCTTGCCAAAGAGAATACCCAAGGGGTGGTTCTTTCTCCATAATATCCCAATGCTCCAACTCATCGATCAAAGACAGCCACGACCGTTCTCGTACGACTTGCAAGGCCTCGGAATCGATATCGACACCGTGGAGATTGTTACCCACAATCTCTTTTTTGATCGCGTATAAATCCGCTCCAATGCCCAACTGCGATTGGATGAAGGAACGAATCAGCGTCAGAATTTGAAGTGTACCGATGAAGAAAGCACCCGAACCCACCGCAGGTTCGCAAACCGCAATCGTCTTCAGTTGCGCATCGATATCGCCAAGCCTACCTTGTAGGGGCATTGGAATATCATCGCATACCCCATACGGGAGGAGAAGAAG
Source organism: Myxococcota bacterium (assembly GCA_036127535.1). Taxonomy (GTDB): domain Bacteria; phylum Myxococcota_A; class UBA796; order UBA796; family UBA796. The sequence goes on from JAYYRF010000713.1 coordinate 7,551, forward strand.
TGTCCGGAGATCTCCCTCCGTCAAATCGGAGTTTAACGAAACCAGATGCGCCAATAGGCTTTCTTGACACATGTACCAAACCACGTTCTTGGGTGTATAATAAACCCCTCTGTTTGTGCGAACTTCCTCGGGCAACAAGACTTCAAAGAGCCGCTCGAGGACTTCTGGTGTCACACAGAGAGTGCTCTCAAAGGGCTCATCTTCTCGGGTCGTAAAATGATATCGACCTAGGATATCGAACAGTCCGTCTTGACCATTACAGAAGAAGGAATTGGGAATGTGCAGTTGATAATGTGGATTCGATCGATCCAACCCGCAGAACGGCCTAAATATAGGATGGTTCAAATACGGAACGGTATATTCTCGCCCTTCTACTTTATAAGATGCCCCCCCTCTATCAGCGGCCAACCCTTCGTACAACAAAGGACAAAGCACCCTTTGGTAAAAATCAACGTCGTTTTGCCGGTCCGGTTGAAGTCGCTCCGGGGAAAAAAGACAGCCAAACACATCCCTGTCTTGTGGATTCGTGCGGGACTGCGCTACGCTCAACCAACCCTTTGATCGCAGAAAGTATAACAATGTGACCCGCTTTACAATGCCCTTGGCCAAATCACCGATCCGAATGCCCTTTCGATCAAGTATTGTTGCCAACGCTCGGTTGGTTGCACGCTGGGATTCTAAGATGTGACCCAATCGAAGCAACAAAGATCGATACTGCGTACAAAAAGACTGCTGTACATCCGCAGGACGAAACCAATCGATGCACGTCTTCCATATCGGCAATGCCTGCGCATGCAGCGTTTGAAGCCTCTCTTGCATCATACGATTCCCATCTATTTGATCCATGATAAAGGAATAGCGATGAACCCAACAGACTCCATCATCGCTCTCACGACCCAACGGACAAGATCTCCGAACCAAGGAAAATCTCCAAGAGCGGCGTTGTGCTACAAAAAAAGCGACCAGAGCAGCCGAGTAGCCCTTCGAATGGTTGTTCAAGATATCCAAAACAAAATCTCTTTGTGCCATATTCGCCTGAAGCGATCGGCCATTTGGTGGCAATTGAACATCCAATACGACAACGTCATGAACACCTTCCGTAAGGTAGCCGTAAACGGTACATGCTTCGATATGTTGTTCATACTTTGCAGAAACCGTACACTGCTCATAATCCTCTTGGAAAACCGCTCGATCCGTCATACACGCGATGAGTGCACGCAATCGTTTTGGCGAATATGTGGTTACCAATGTCGGATTCTCTTTGTTCCAATCCGAAGAGAATGCATCCGTCGTTTCCTGTTCTTTCATGACCCGTCTGTTCTTCACGCTCAATTTATAGGTTTATATGCCACACCGGAAAGTATTTCCAACACAAAGTCATTCTATGGACACCGGAGAATCTCAAAGAACACGCTCGGACCTACGCTCCATACCAATAATGGCCGCCATGAAAAAATGATCCTTGAAAAAAGATCCGCATATTCGATATATAGAGAATAGCAATCTAAACGTATTAAGTACTCTTTCGACACATAGGATTTTCAAAATGAACGCTGTGGGCTTTATATCAAGCGCTTTTATTCAATTTGGCGTCTTTGCGTTTTTTTGCTCTCTTTGTTGGCTCGGTCATCGGCTGCTCTGTTCTTTTCGAAAGAATCCGCCGACACCGCTGCTTAAATGGCTGGGAATTATCAAGCCAAGTGCTTCTTGGAAAGATGGTGCGATGGTATTTATTGGACTCATCGTATTTGGACTCGTACTGCAAGGCGTAGAAAGCGCGCTGAAACTCGATAGCCTCGCGGCGATTTCAGAGGATAGCCCGGCGGCCAAAGCCGCTGGCATAGCATCGGTTCCGGGCGCCGTATTTGCCGGGTTGGCCTACGCCTACGTTATGACAGGTGGCGCCGAAGAATTGGTCATGCGCGGTTTACTGTACAAACGCTTTATTCGCTGGTTTGGATATCAGGCGGCGAATTTGCTGCAATCGTTTCTATTCGCGATTTTACACAATTTGATTATTCATTTGGCGGTCGAAGACCCACCCATCGCCATGCACGTCCTAACCTTTATCAACCTCTTCGTCTTTTCCTATGTATTGGGATGGTATATGGAAAAGCGCGATGGAGGCTCCATCTTCATGCCCTGGTTTTACCACGGCTTTGGAAACTTTAAGACCTTCTTGGTTTACTGGTTGTGGTGAGCCGAAGCCTTCGGAAACCGGGTTCGACCGTCCATCATCCAGTACGGAAACACGATCTCAATACGCAATCGTTGCCAGCATAAAGTATGCAGCATCTTTGATGCGTCACAATCGTCGTTTGGATGCCTTTGGTGACACAACGACCAAGAGAAATAAATTCCCAAAGAGTATCCGGCATTCCGCTGCGGCTTTTCCGTCCATGCAGTAGCAAGATGACAATTTATTTGGGCATCGTTATCTTTTCGGTCTTTTTTACCTGCTCGTAAGACAAGTCGATGGAATAATCGGTATCTCCGGTAGAAAGAACGACAAAACCACCCCCGGAAGGAATCACGGCCGTGTCTTTCGCCACAACGAGCCTTTCTAACAGTTTGATATCGCCACCGGGCTCCATTAACCCTTTGAAAAATAAGCTCTCTTCCACAACCAACCCCCCTTCTACTTTCACCGTAATGGGAACGACGAGCGGCATCTCGCCTTTGGCCTGAATATTGTATCCCAATGTTTGTATTTGCTTCTTTTTGCGGATTTTTTTCCAAAAAGAAGGCTCTCCGATCTGGGATGCATTTTTATAGACCTGTTCTATATCGGCCAATTCTTTGGCCTTTAAGATAGACGGAGTAAAATCACCGACATCTGGACTGCGCGCGACGTTCAATTCTTGTATTTGCTGTGAGTTGGCTTCGCAGATTTCAATGGCCGGAAGCTGGGGAAACAAGGGTTCGTCAAAAACGTTCAAGGCCGAAAATTGCAGTGTCGCCTTGCGAAAGTCTTTCTCCGCCTTGAGAACGATAGACTGTTCCTTTGCCTCAACCGAAATACCGGAAGATGAACTTTGGACAGTCCACTGGGGAACGTTCCAGGCCAGCGGAAAATTGCCTTTGCCGTACAGGTGGATTAAGAATTGAAAGGCATAGTCCGGTGCCACGCAAAATGCGGCAAGAAGGGGCTCTTCGTCTTTTTTTTGAAACAGGCGTGCCGGAGGTAACAATTCCCACCGCTGGGGCTGGACGAACTTAAGCGTGAGTCGGTCGACTTCAAATCCGGTCACATCCACTTGAAAACTCCCCTCTTTGTGTGAGGTAAAGACAGCGGCCCCCAAGTGGTCGGACGATCGTTCGGTGGTCTCCATCGAGAGAAGAGGCAGAGAGCTCGAAAACTCAAAGCCTTTTTTTCGCGCAAAAGCCATGGTTTCTTCGATGTTTGTAATGTTGTGACTGGTCGCAAGCTCTTGTACAAACGTTTCTCGTTTTGCGGGCTCTTTGTCGAGATTGCGATAATTCCGCATCCAGGTCGTCTCTTTCACTCGCAACTCGACATGACTATGCACCGCAATTTCACCGTCACCGGACCAACGGATGAGCTCGTTGTGCCGCAGTGGCGATTGAAATACGATGGCTTCCTTCTCACCCTGAAATGTCTGCTCTTTTTCTCCACAGGCGAGTAGAATCATAAAAGAAAACATTGTCCCTCCTTCGCTGCCTGGCTTGCTCAATGTTCATGCAGAACCGGTAGACGATTCCAAACCAGTCTTCCATCCGGTTCATTCTATCAAATTCCATTTTTAATGAATCATTTTTATCCACAAGGGGGCTCAAAAAAGCAACACGGGCGATTGGAACGACCAGCGAAAGCTACTTGAACTTAACCACCACGGGCTTAATGGTATTCTCTTCGAAGGCGACCTTGGTCACTTTGGACTCGCCTTGGTAACGCACCTCAATTGTTTGTTCGGTTCGACCGTCTCTGGCGCACAGGTCAATGGCTTTTTGTAGGGGAGTTGCGCCCATAAAGCGTTCTTCGATATAGACGTCGGCCTCAATGGCTTGTCCGTTTTTATCGTAGGCTTCTATGTCGATTCCGGTGCGCTTGGTTTCGACAACAAGCGCGGTTTTGTACACCTCGTTCGCCTTAAACTTGGCTTTAAATCCTTGGTTGAGGTGACACGGGCCGCTGGCCTTCACCGCATAGGTACCCGGCTTCAATTTGGTATCACTCAACGCTTTGTGTGGCTGATTATTGAGAGTGAGTTGCAAAGACGGCGGGATGACATCGACCGTCACATGCGCAAAACGCGATTTGAGTTCAATCGAAAAGTCTCGCTTGGACTTGGAAATTTTGAGGGACTTGTTCACCGTCTTGTAGTCCTTTTTTTGAAACTGAAAATTGTGCTTTCCTTTGGGCGCTTGTCCCGTACACTGTAGACTCGAGTCGGTCGTACATATCGCACCGTCGTACCAAACGATGACACCGGGCACATTGGTTCGAAAGACGGTTTGAATCGTGTCGTCGGATTCATCCACGGTCATCGCGATGTTCTCCTCGGCCATGCTTTGCGCAGATTCTTTGGTCTTCTCCAGTATTTTGAGTGAGGATTTCTCGATCAGTTCATCGGTATCGAGCAGCGAACCCTCTTGGGTTTCGTGTAGCTTCACAGAGAGAACATAGGAATTTTCGATCTTGGATACGTTGCCGGTCACAATGAAATCAACCCCCATCTCGCGACCGAGCTTCACCTCGCATTCGGACACGCATTGCTCCATCGAAATGCCGTTGGCCTCCAAAACAACCTGCGTGTTTGCTTTGTCCAGCATGATGAATTGATCAGTGGTCAGTCCTTCGCGGATTCCACGTCGGCAAAATTCGGACAATTTCTCCAGCAGCGCTTCCTCTACGCCCGCACCACGAAACTCTAAAACCGCCACGCGCTTGGCGTCCGCCCATGCGGATGAGAGAAAGGCAAGTACCATCCATAACAACATCGCTTCTACTCCGTAACCAATTTTATGTATTCGTATTCAGAACGCTTGGAGCGCGTGAACACAAACGTGTTGATGATCGCTGCGGTAAGAGCACCCGTTGCGACCGCGGTTCCCCCCACAAAAAGGTTCATCGCACTGTCTCCTTGGGCAATCTGCTCGTCGTATTCCGTTCTGCTCTCGGGATTCGTAATGGCACTGGCTTGCGCATAAAACTGCTGGGACTGCGAGAGTTCATAGCCCGCGAAGATCGCAGAGGCCCCGGACAAAGTAAACAAGGAAATATCGATGGCGTTGCTCGTACGAAACGCCGATTGGGCTTTGAGAAAGTCTTCTCGGTCGAAGTGCTCCATCGGGATCTCCAAACGGTAGCTCTTTTCGGGCGTAAGGACTTCTTTTTTATGCCGAAGCTTCTTCTCGCGTGCGCCTACCCCCGGCTCGTACAACTGCAATTTGTGCTCCACGGTGATGCCGTCTGCTTTTACTTGCAGCATTTGAGAGCAATAGGGAATTTGGATGCTGTTATTTTTCAAAGGGCGGGGTTGCCCATCGACGGTGATGATGGGCTTCTTCACCGCGGAACCATCCTGCTTGAAGGCGGCGATGTCCAATCGTACCTGCTTGGCGCGAAGATTCTTCATCGTGTAGCGGGTGCGCTGCAAGGAATCGATGGAGACCGTTCGTTTCGCATCTTGAAAACAGCGGCTTTCGAAGGTCAACTCATGCGTGCCGGTGGGCACTTTGATCCCTGTAAAAGGTGCATTGTATGTATCATTCTTTATTGAAACCTGCCCCGCACTCTCGCTTTCGACGTCCAAAAATCCATAGCCACAATTCATCTCGATATCGTTTGGATCGCGCTGCACGGTACTGAGATGAAAATTGCTCTCGATGTTGAGTTTCTTATCGACGTCCGTACAATCCTTTCCGCGCATCTTAACCTTGCGTGTACCTTGCTCCACGATAAACGAACACGGTATCGTGTCGCAGCGCCGTTTACCATCGACCGAAACCGATATATACGCCTCTTCTTCGGCGTCTACGTACAAAATCCGTTTGCTTTGCTGCACGGTAAAGGTCCGCCGCTCACCGATTCTGTCGCTCTTGAGTTTTTCAAATTTCCCGAGCACGTCCGTCAAAAATTGACGAACAAAGGGTCGAACCTTGGGCAAGAGGCCGAGAAGAGAATCCGCCTTTTCCATGCGCGTTCCCAAAACGTTTCCATTTTTGGTGTCGTATACGCTGACATTTAAAATAAAGAACCCGTCCAATCGGGCTAAATCCCCTGTCAAAACAAAACGAGAACCGATGTTTTTACCGAGCGTAATCGCACATTCTTCTCCCA
>JAYYRF010000714.1:0-4721 GCA_036127535.1 Myxococcota bacterium
AGACGGATACGGAAACGATGCACCGAGCAATCCCAATGTCGACGCCGGCAGCGATTGCGACGATGGTGACAGCTTGATCAATCCAGACTGGGACGGGGACAGCGACGGTTTTCACGTGTGCATCGACTGCGATGACAATTCCGGTGTGACCTATCCGGGTGCGGCCTACTTGGAAAGTTCAGTCGATTGCATGGAGGATAGCGATGGCGATGGTTACGGTGCGGCCAATGCCAGCATCGCCGTGCAGGGAACGGATTGCGACGATGCGGACATGGCGATTCATCCGGCGGCCAGCGAGGTCTGCGACGGCTTGGACAACAACTGCAACAACCAGATCGATGACGAAGACGGCACCCTCGACACCAGTACCCAAAGCACTTTTTATCTCGACGGCGACATCGACGGCTACGGTGATATCAATTCGCCGGTCGATGCCTGTGCCCTTCCAAGCGGGTATATCGACAATGCCGAAGATTGCGACGATGCCAACAACGCGATCTTCCCCGGTGCCACCGAAGGGGTCGGGGATGAGATCGATCAAGACTGTGATGGCGAAGAGATTTGCTACGAGAATGCGGACGGCGATGCTTTCCGAACCGCCACCGAAATCCCTTCTTCGAATTTGAGTTGCGGCGATCCCGGAGAAGCCCTTGCGAGCATGAGCAGTGGAGACTGCGACGACGCCTCGGCCACGACCTACCCCGGTGCGGCCGGCAACGAATCCGCTCCCTCTTTGTGTCGACGTGACGACGATGGTGACGGCTATGGTGACTCGGCTGTTTTGGGCAATGTGACAAGTGGAACCGACTGCGACGACTCGAATTCGGCTTTGCATCCAGGAGTGGATGAGGTCTGCGACGGAATCGACAACGACTGCGATTCCCTCATCGACGATGCCGATGACAGCATCGATCCTTCCTTGCTCAGTACCTTCTATCGAGACGGGGACAGCGACGGCTACGGCGATCCCGGGCAGGTGGGCGATTATTGCGCGCAGCCCGGCGGCAGTGTAAGCAACGGCGACGACTGCGATGATTCCGATGCCACACTGACCCCCGAAGACAACGACTTCGATGGGTACAGTACTTGTGACGGGGACTGCGACGATTCCGATGCCACCCGTCACCCCGATACCATTTGGTACAGCGACGGAGACGGAGACGGCTACGGGGATCCGTCTACCGCGCAAACCCAGTGCCAGCCACCCGCCACCGACGATATCCAAACCGGAGGGGATTGCGATGACGCGGATGCGAGTCTAAACCTCGATGACGAGGATGGCGACGGTTACAGTACCTGCGATGGAGATTGCGACGATTTCGACGATACCCGCAGTCTCGACGATCTCGATTCGGACGGTGTGAGTACCTGTGACGGAGACTGCGACGACAGCGATCCAACCGTAGATGCCCTCGACGCCGACAGCGATGGTTTTTCCGCCTGCGTCGACGACTGTGACGATGCGGATCCCAATGTGAATCCCGATGCCGCGGAGGATTGCGGCGATGGAATTATCGATAACGATTGTTCAGATTTCGCTGTCTGCTTGGAAACCGATCTGCTTCATGTCGAGGTGGAAGGCGATGCGAGTAATGGAGATAGTAAATTGACCCATTACATTGCCAGCGGTACCTTTGGAACCCAGCAGTACATCGGATTTGGAAACCGAGAGGCCGTGCGGAACGGAACGTCTTTGGTCGGGTCGGCCTATCTCTTTCAGCGAAGCACGATCGCTTCGGGCAGCGGTACCCTGTCGCTCAGCGACAGAATTCTAGAGCTTCAGATCCACGATACCGGTGGGGCGCGTCGCTTTGGCGACAGCATACTGTTTGGACATGACATCAACCAAGACACCAATTCCTTACCCGATCTGGCGGTTTCGCAGCGTATGAATGCTGGCAGGGGGATTTACTTTTATTGGAGCGATACCCCGCTCACCAGTCCCGTTTCCTATTCTGCAAATACCACCACCGAAAGTGGATATGACGCCTATCTTTCCATTGCCAGCAGTCTTGGCAGCAAATCCACCGGTTCACAATGGGGTACCACGGTTCGAATGAGTAATCTGATTGCCAGTACGACCGAAGAAGAACTCGTTTTTGGTGTGTACACCGGACAGGTTGGTAGGGGATTGATATATGTTGTATACGACGGTTTGGAGACCCTGGGGGGTAACCACGAAATCGACGCGAGAACCGATAGCAGCAGTGATCTAAAGTACTTCTCTTATCAAGGAGAAGGGAGTGCACAGCTCGGCTTTGCCATTGACACAGCGGATCTCGACGGCGATGGGCAAAGCGATTTGATCGCTTCCTCGCACAACCGAGGCCAAGGTTATGTCAGTATTGTCTTAGGGCCGTTGTCTACGACGAGCACAGACATTAAAAATGTTGATTTTCGCATCCGGAGCACGAGAAATGGCGATCGTTTTGGATATGCCCTGATGGCGGGTGATTTGGAAGAGGATGGAGATACCGAGCTGGCCGTACACGCCTCAAACGATTCGAACCGTACCGAACGTGTGTATATCTACGATCTGCACTCCATGGCTCTCGCTCAAGGAGAGAGTGGTTTTGGTGATTATTTCTCCGCGAGTGGAGATGTAAACGCCGTCAATACCGCCGCCATGATCATCGAAGGACAGTTCAACGGTGAGCTATTAACGGTGAGCATGGACTTTATTGGAGATTACATCGCGGTGGGTGCCGCGCGCTATAACGGAAACCAGGGCGCCGTGGGTCTGTTTCGATATCAAGACCGAACCGGCGACTCAGAAGCCAATCGAACGGTGTATTTTGATCCCTCCGATGCCGACTATTTCTTTTATGGTTCCGAAAGCAGTAACACCATGGCCGGATCGGCCGTGAAAAACGTGGGTGACCTCAACGGAGACGGTCACGACGATCTGATGATTGGATCGGCCGAAAATGATTCGGGCGCCGGTTTGGTACAGGTGGTGTACGGTCCGTTTTAATCGACGATTACAATTGAAACTTGAGCCGCAAATAGCCATTGAAGGCGATCGATAGGATGACGCTGGCAATACTCAATACGAGAAGAAACACGGCCAGCCCTTTGATGCCCCATCCCTCTTTGTACCCTTCGCGAGAGGGCATAACGAAACCCATGCCCAACCCACCGAGAAGGCCACCGATATGTCCCCAATTGTTAATGCCGGGCATGGCGAATCCAAGGGCGAGGCCAATAATGGCCCAGGCCCAGATCTGACGGTTCAGTTGCTTTCCGAGCACACCGCCACGACGATGACCAAACACGATTAGGAGACCCATAAGACCAAAAATGGAACAAGAAGCGCCAATGGTGGGGCTCGAAATCCCGCTGGGGTGTAGCAAGGCGCTGGCGATGTTGGAGAGCAAGAACCCACTCACACCCGTCAGAATAAAACAGACGGTCATGCGCGCGGGCCCCAAGAGGGCATTGCTCATTTTGGCCAGCGTATTGAACCACGACATATTGAAGAGAATATGCAGCAAGCTTCCATGCAGAAAAGAGGCGCTCAAAAGCGTCCAAATGTGTCCTTTGTACCATGCCGATCCACCCGTCATACCCAATAAATACAAGGCATCCGAATGGGGGGAGCCGATATTAAAAATGCCCCCCTGCATCCGCATCACATGCGCGGGGTTTAGGAGCAGGCTTCCAAGGTACAGCACAACGCAAGAGCCGATGATGATAGAGGTCACCAAACCGTTGTCTTTGAACAAAACATATTGCGGACTGTATTGGGCACTTCGGGGTGTTCCGCAGTGATAGCACTTTTTCTCCTCGGAACCGATGAGTTTTCGGCAATTCGGACATAAAATAGGAGGCATAATTTAGATCTCGCGAAGAGTGTTTTTACGTCGAAAGAGAGAGAGGAGTCCAATCGTAAAGAGCCAAGTGGGAGAGTTCGATGTATTGCATCCCCCTTTGGGTGCCGATTGCACGACAGCAAGCACTTGATCGGTATCCGAAAGAGCGCCGTCGCTTACATGGAGTTTAAAGACGTAGGTGCCCTCATCACGAACCGAGACGGTGGTTTGGCTTTGGTTCGGAAATTGAATTGAGGCCTCGGGGCCGTGAAGTTGCTCCCAGCGGTAGGTCAGCGGAACGGCTTCCGGATCGGAGGATGCACTGCCGTCAAGCGTAAAATCTTCCCCCAAAACGGATGTGAAGTCATCTCCGGCGTCGGCGGTTGGGGCTTGGTTTTCATCGTCTTGTGGGCTACCGGTATCTTCGGTTTCTTCCGGCTCTTCGGGATCGATGGAGAGAACGGTTTCGGATTGCACCATTTCCCAAAATCCGTCAACGCCATTTTCATATTGTAATGCCCAAAACCCAATCCCTTGCAGACCCTCGGAAACCGACCAGCGAATGCGCTCTTGAACAGAGTCGACATCTCCGTACCACAGCTGGGAATTGGTCTCCAGTATGTAGGGGGTGTAGGTCGTGGCATCGTATAGAGAACCTTCTTGCGCGGCGCGATCGATAGCGGTGGACATTACGACGGCCACACCGTCTCCGGTGGCGTTTCAGGGTACATCGTTGTTTTCTGTTGGCCACTCACGGCCGTATAGCGGAAGCCCCAAGATGATTTTGTTGTCGGGAACACCCTTGTCTCTGTAGTCCTCTACTGTCCACTCCAAAGAATAGACGGACCATGGAGAACCACCGAAGAGGGGATCGACAGGGCCCGGGTCTCCGCCTTTCCAATGGTAACC
>JAYYRF010000715.1:0-2574 GCA_036127535.1 Myxococcota bacterium
AGCGAAAGAGAATTTGAGGAAAGCAATCCAAATATGCAGCGCACTTAAGATCAATGCAAGCTTTAATTTCTATGGCAAGCTTGCGCTGATCTTTGCAGAAGAGAACAACCGAGACGAGGCCCACTCTCTTTTGACAACCGGAGAGTCCTTCGTCGTCGATCATCCCGTCGAGCATGTCGTATTTATGTGCCAGATGGCAACGGTCTACCACACTTTGGCACAAACCGAGGAAGCACAAACGACACTGGGAAAAGCGATCTCTCTTGCCGAAAAATCAACACTCCACGCCAACCTACACACCCATATTGAACAAACGAAAACAGTTCTTTCCGTAACAAAGGAACCCGACAAGAAGGAGAGACAAAGACGGATCGATCAAGCCAAACGATTTTTGGAAGCTGGACACATTGAAGAAGCCGAATCTTTATACGACAAAGCGATGATATTTTATACCAAAGCCATGAACATCTTCGAAAAAGAAAACGTACCGGAAGGGAAAATAGAAGTCATTTTGGCGATTGGAAGCATACAATTTAAATTAGGGGAAAACAGCAAGGCTTTGGAGCGTTTACAGTTCGCCCTTAAGATCTCCAAGGCCGCAGAACTCCCGCGTCTGCAAACCAAAATTTATATGCACATCGGAAACGCATACGAAAACCTCAGTCGATACGACCAAAGCATTGTCGCATACAAGGAAGCGCTGGAACGGAGCCAACGATTTGGAGATCGAATGGTAGAAGGCAAGGTACTTGGCTACCTGGGCAATATCCATCTTTACAAAATGGAGTACCCAATGTGTTTAGAGTACTATCAAAAAGCGATACACATCGCAAAGGAGACCGGAAACCGAAGCAGCGAACAAACCAACACCGTCAATCTCGGGCAAATCTACCAACTTCTCGGTCAATACGACGAAGCCAAACTCCAGTACGAACATTCTGTCCGTATTTCAATCGAAATCGGACACAAACGAGGCGAAGGCAGTACATATGGAAAGTTGGGTCTTCTGTACATTGAAAGAGGTAAATATGACGCTGCGATGGAATGCCTGCAAAAAGGAATTCGTACACTCAACGATATTGGAAATTTACAAGATGTCTGCATACAGATTGGAAATTTGGGACTGTTGCACGAAATCCAAGGAGAATACACAAAAGCGCTTGAACAGTACCAAAACGCCCTATCTCATTCCAAAATGATGGAAGACCGTAGAAACGAAGGGGTCTATTACGGAAATGTTGGCAACGTCCTCTATAAACTCAATCGCTTTGTGGAAGCGAAAATTGCGCTGGAGAAGGCAATCGAAATTTGCAATTCGATATTTCCAGTCGCCTCCGCTGCCTTTCTCGCGACCTTATCTTTGCTCTATGCGAAAGAAGGAAACATTGAGAAGGCTCTATCTATGTCATCAAACCTGGAAGATCTCTTACAGATTTATCCTTTGGAGCATGGCAAATTAATGTGTAAGAAAGCACGTATCTTCCATCTGGCTCAACAAGAAGAACATGCCATGAAGGCCCTAAGAAAGGCGGAAAACATTGCAGAAACGCTCAACGCTACCCCCCACTCCGAACTTGGAAAACTCATCACGGAAACCCGAGCACTCTTCCCATCACATAGGTCAGGCAAAACACCATCATTTTAACGATGGAAAGACATCGATTTTAAAACCAGAATTTCAAGCGGATGAGTTCACGTCGGCACCTACAAAACAAACCGTTGATGAGATGCAATGGTATCGAACTTTATACACCATTCTCTTTGAATCCTCAGCAGATCCTGTACACGCCTTTGCTTTATTCATGCTTTTTGACGATCAACACATCCGATTTGGAAAAGACTTTTTGTTGTAAGAGCTCTTGTGTTTTGCGCCAAGACGAAACCGTTCGAGCAATGTAGTCTTGTGGGAGACGCCTTCTTTCAACGTCCTCTGTAAATGAGGAGCGGATTTCGAATTCGTCGAATTGCAGGTGTCGAATGTGACTTTCCATCTCTCGCATCCGATTCGTTCCCCATTGATTGGGGGGCGTCCATTCTGCATAGGAAGGGGCCCAACCCACATTTCGGATGTAAAGCGTGTGACCGGCCAGCAGCTGCTGATGCAAAAATTGAAGTTCTTCTTGGTTCATAGAATATGTTCCCGATGAATTCTTTAGGGAGGGTGAAAGGACTCGAGAAGGTTTGCTCCTCTTGATTCAGACTGGACTAACAAATAATAAATTCAAACCCGATCATCCACCATTCTCCTTCTAACAAATCTGATTGAATTTCCAACGAGCAAGTTACTACGATAGCCCAAAATGGTTGTGAAACTTAACTTCACATGAGGACCGATGGAAATCAGTTTCTTTTTCCTGTATATGCCAAACACTCAGGTGCTTCTGAAGGGCATGGAAGAATACCGGGAGATACATGAAACATAGCTTCATTTTTCAGGCATGATAGACACTTTAAGATCCTAAAGAATCTTCCGAATGTGAGCTAAGACCTCTCTGGGATGATATTTTGAATGGACCAAAGACTTTATCTGCAAAAGAGTGTGTTCCATATTTTGCAGTAACATTGCTGCGGAAA
>JAYYRF010000716.1:0-6224 GCA_036127535.1 Myxococcota bacterium
AGCAAAGCAGAATTTTTGACGGCGGTGGGCGCCGCATTCGATGTTGAGCCAACCGAAGCAACCATGCCCTCTGTTCGCGGTCAAATGACGATGTATCTCGATGGCGAATGGCATCTTCTCACGCCGAAGAGTGTTCCCGACGATGTGGTCGGACGTTTGGATGCTTCGGTTTTGCAAAACCAGCTCCTCTCTCCAATTTTAGGCATAGACAACCCAAGAACCAATAAGCGCATCCGCTTTGTCGGAGGAATCCGCGGTCCGGAGGCGCTGGTAAAGGCCGTGGACGAAGGATCAGCCGTTGCCTTTCATATGTTTCCGACCGGCATGGATCAGCTTCTGGATGTAGCCGATGCCAATCGACTCATGCCGCCGAAGAGCACTTGGTTTGAGCCAAAACTTCGCGGCGGTGTCATCGTACACGCCTTTGATGCGACGGAGTAGTATGTTTTCTATTCTGTTTGTAGGATGTCTGAAGCAGGCTCCTTTGTACACCATGCCCCAATCGGTCACAACGCACAAAGAAAAAGTGGATGCCATGGCGACACCGCTTACGCAAGATGGCTGGATGACCGCTTTGAGTATCGCCTTAATTCACCCGAACGGTGTCGAGTACTACAACTACGGTACCCTAAAGAAAGGAGCGGATGGGCAGCCGAACCAAAACAGCATCTATGAAATCGGTTCTGTGAGCAAGGTCTTTACGGGGCTTCTCCTTGCCGATCAGGTTCAAAAAGGGAAGGTTCCACTCAATGAGCCCCTTTCTTCGTGGGCCTTACCGGATTGGACGCTCCCGAGTAAAGACGGAGAAGCCTTTAGTGCGCTCCACCTCACCACACATACATCGGGGTTGCCAAGGCTGCCGGCCGAATTTGCACCTCCTAACATGCAAAATCCGTATGCAGATTTTAGCGCGGCGGATTTTAAGTCGAATCTCGAGCAAAAAGTCGAATTGGTCACCAAGCCAGGTGAGACCTTTTTATACTCGAATATCGGTGCGGGTCTACTCGGATACTCCTTGACCCAGTCCACGGGCATGACGTATGAGGAATTGGTTCTCCAAACGATTGCTGCGCCGCTGGAAATGAACGATACAAGTGTGATTGTCCCTTTGGAAAAGCAGGGACAAGTGGCCCAAGGGTACGGCATGATGGGAGAGCCTGTACCGGATTGGGACTTTCCCGCCATTGTCGGTACCGGAGAATTGAACTCCAGTACAGAGGACTTAGTCCGTTTCCTTTTGGTTCAATTCGATCCTCCCAAAAGCGCTTTGGGACGGGCGATTGCGATGACGCAAGAGCGTAGGTTCCCAATTGCCAAAGGATCAGAAGGAAGCGATAAAAGTGCGATTGGAATGGGGTGGCACATTGGTACGGATGCAACACCAAACCTCATTTGGCACACGGGTGGGACAGGCGGCGCACGAAGCTTTGTGGGCTTTGATCCCCAAGAGAAGCTGGGCATTGTCGTTTTGAGCACCAATCCCTCTCCTTTTTACGATGCATTGGGAATCTCTTTGTATCAAATGCTCAAAGGAGAGAAATTCGATTTCAAAATGCCTGCGTTAAGCGAGGTCTCTGCCGACACGTTGGAATTGTATCGAGGAAGCTACACGTTAGGTCCTGGTGTTGTTTTGAACGTAGAGCCCAACGCCAATCATCTGAAGGTCACCATTGTGGGACAGCCATCGTTCCCGATTTACCCAGCAACCCAAACCCGTTTCAATTCCATCCACGCGCCTCTTGGATTTGAATTTCAAAAAAACGAAGCGGGGGACGTTTTTCAACTCATCATGTTTCAAGGCAAAAATGAGATTCCGGCGCCCAAAGACATGCCGGAGAAAGAGAGCACAGAAGAGCCGACCGAAAAAGCAGAAGACGCTCCCAAATAGGAGCGTCTTTTATCTATCAAGGCGCGTTCTACGCTGCGAGCAACGCGGGGTTCTCGATGTACTTGCGCACGGCCAGTAGGAATTCCGCTCCCAAGGCGCCATCGATGACGCGATGATCGCATGTCATGGTCACCTTCATTCTCCAACCAACCGAAAGAGTGCCGCCTACGACGACAGGTTCTTGCTGCATGGAGCCAACCGCAAGGATGGCGGAGTTGGGTGGATTAATGATGGCCGTAAAGTGTTCAATCGCCATCATACCGAGATTGGAGATGGTGAACGTAGAATTCATATATTCATCGGGCTGTAGCTTTCCGTCTTTGGCTCTGCCGATGAGTTCTCGGGTAGAGGAGGAGATGGCTGCGAGTCCTTTTCCATCAACACCGCGTACAACGGGGGTAATCAGACCATCCGGGAGCGCTACGGCGACACCGATGTCGATATTGGGATGAACCAAAATCGCATCTTCTGTCCATGAGGCGTTGACTTTGGGGACGTCTTGAAGGGCTTTGCCAACGGCTTTGACGACCAAATCGTTGTAGCTTACTTTCAGGCCGGCCTCTTTCAGTTGCGTTCGAAATGCAACGAGCTTGTCGCAGTCAAAGCGCGCGTTCAAAAAGAAAGTTGGCGCATCGAGATAGGATGCTTTGAGTCGTTTGGCGATGGTTTTCCGCATCATCGAGTTGGGAACCGCATTGGATTCGGGTGCCGCTTCTGCTTTGGCCACACCCGCGCGTCCTCTGCGCTTTGGATACGCCTTATTGGGTACAAAACCGATGATGGGTTCCATGATGGAGGAGTCTACGGACTGGCCTTCCCAGGCGAATGATTCTACACCACCGGCTTGCTTGATCGCGCGTTCAACATCTTCTCGTAAGACTCGACCGCCACGCCCGGAACCCTTGACGTCTTGTAGATTGACACCGAGTTCGTTGGCGGCCTTGCGCGCAGCGGGGCCGGCTTTGGCGGGCGCGGATACCGGCGATGGTGCTTCATTCACAATCGGTGCTGCCTCTGGTGCCGGTTCTGATTGTGCGGGAGCGGGTGACCCGGCCGCGAGCTTTGTCAGCAGGTCGCTGATGTCTTCGTCGGCGCTTTTGCCGATGATCGCAATCGGATCAAACACGGGAACCTCTGCACCGGCGGGGTGTAATATTTTGAGGACAACGCATGGATCGAAGACTTCGATTTCCATGGTTGCTTTGTCGGTTTCTACTTCCGCAATTACGTCCTGTGGATTGAGACTGTCGCCTTCTTTTACGGTCCAGCCGACGAGCTTTCCCACTTCCATAGTTGGTGAGGACTGGGGCATTACAAAAAATTCTGCCATGGTAACTCCTAAGAATAACGAAGAATTTGATATGCGCCTTCTAAGATTCGATCCGGATTGGGATTGACCTCTTTCTCCAGGATGGTCGCATAAGGTTGTGGGACGTCGCGGTTGGTGACGCGGACAATCGGAGCGCTCAGATATTCAAAGCATGCTTGTTGTACTTGGGCGACGATTTCGGCGCCTACGCCAGAGAAGATATGTCCTTCGTGTGTTACGAGACAACGTCCGGTTTTCGCAACGGAATTGAAGATGGCTTCCTGATCCAGTGGACGGATACTGCGTAGGTCGAGTACCTCGGGGTCGTATCCCTCTGCCTCCAGCTTCTTGACCGCGTCCATAACGCGAAAGATCTGCTTACCCCACGAAATGATCGTGATATCGCTTCCTTCTCGGCGAACCCGCGCCTTTCCGAAGGGAACGCTGTACTCTTCGTCGGGAACATCCCCTTTTACGTGGTAGGTCATTTCCGATTCCAAAAAGATGACGGGGTTGTTGTCTGCGATGGCCGTTTTGAGTAGGCCGTAAGCATCGTCTGGGGTGGCATATGTGACCACTTTGAGGCCCGGAAAGTGCGCGTACAAGCTTTCAACACTGGTTGAGTGCTGGGCAGCAAGATTTTCAGCCTGTCCGTTGGGAGCACGGAATACGATGGGAAGGGTGTATTGTCCGGCGGACATCTGATACACTTTGGCGGCGGTATTTACGATTTGGTCATAGGCGACCAAGGAAAAGTTCCACGTCATAAATTCTACGATGGGGCGCATGCCAACCATCGCGGCACCAATGCCCAAACCGGCAAAGCCACCTTCTGAAATGGGTGTGTCTACGATGCGTTCAGGCCCGAATTTTTCCAGCATCCCTTGGCTTACTTTGTAAGCACCGTTGTACTGGGCAACCTCTTCTCCGATGAGAAAGATGCTCTCATCCTTCTCCATCTCTTCTGTCATCGCCCGTCGAAGGGCTTCTCGAATTTGTAATTTTGCCATGTTAATACTCTTTATTCTTTAGGGGGCGTATACGAAATCATAAAGCGAAGATAAATCCGCTTCGGGGGACTCTTCAGCAAATTGGTATGCCTCAGTAGCTGTAATTTCGACTTCCGCATCAATTTTTGATAGAACGTCTGGATTGACGCCAAAATCTTCTGTGAGTCTTTTGTGGGTAATCGCAATCGGGTCAGACAGCTTTTTTTCTTCTAATTCACCTTTGGGGCGATACTTTGCTGGGTCAGACATGGAATGACCGCGGTAACGATAAGTAATGATCTCCAAAAGAACGGGGCCGGCACCGGAGCGCGCGTATTCCCTCGCGGCCGCAACGCGGTCTCGAACCAATTCTACATCGAATCCTTCGAATTGCTCGCTCACCATGCCAACACCATCCGCGCGACGATGTAGATCGGTAATCGCAGATTGACGATCCAAACTGGTTCCCATCGCGTAGTAGTTGTTTTCGCATATAAATACACAGGGAAGTTTATAGAGCTGGGCTAAGCAGAGTGCTTCGAAGAAAGCCCCTTGGTGCATGGCGCCGTCACCGAAGAAACACACGCATACTTTGTCTTCTTTTCTGGCTTTAATTGCCCAGGCAACACCGTTGGCAAGGGGTACATGTCCGCCGACAATTCCCCAGCCGCCCATAAAGTCACACTTCTTGTCGAAAATGTGCATCGAACCACCGAGTCCAATCGCAGAACCGGTTGCTTTTCCGAAGAGCTCCGCCATCATCTCTTTGGCGGGAACCCCTTTCGCCATGGCGTGACCGTGTTCGCGGTATGCGGCGATCCAATAATCGTCCTTTGTCGCCGCTGCCGTACCCACCGCAACAGACTCTTGACCAATATATAGGTGGCAAAAGCCCAAAATTTTTCGTTGTGTGTATGCTTTTGCGGCCAGTTCTTCGACACGGCGAATCAGTCGCATCTCTTTGTAGAGGTGTATAAGCTCTTCCTGTGTGATCGCAGGAAGCGAGCATTTTGATGCTAAGCTATTTGGGATCGTTGACATTGTATTTCTCCTTGCAAGCGTTTAACATGTTCTTTGTGATTTGTATCCATATATAACAAAGAACAGGTTATAAGTGCTGATCTTAATTACGATCTCTTCATGCAAGGATAAAATTGTGCAGACTATACCCCAATTTCTTACCTCTTTGGTTTACCAAGCTGTAGTACAGACCGAACTCTCGGATGTTTTGGATGCCTTCCCCGATGTTCGGGCGACCAAAAACCCTAAATTTGGAGATTTTCAATCGAACCACGCCTTTGACATCGGTCGAAAGATGCGGACGAATCCCCGTGACATTGCGAAACGGGTGATGGAACAGCTTCCACAACATCCGGCCATTGAGAAAGTCGATATTGCTGGCCCTGGATTCTTGAATTTTCACATGCGAGACACATGGTTGTGCGAGAGATTGCGAAAAATGATGGAAGAACCCCAAAGAGGGATTATCCAATCGGGTAACGATCAAACCGTTGTAATTGATTATTCTTCTCCAAATGTTGCCAAACGGATGCACATCGGTCACATGCGATCCACCATCATTGGAAATGCTCTCGACCGTCTATATCGTGCATCGGGATGGCGCGTCATTGCGGATAACCACATTGGGGACTGGGGAACGCAGTTTGGTAAACTCATCGTGGCATGGAACCGCATGGCAGATGAAAAGGCTTTTGAAGAAGATCCCATCGGTGAACTAGAGCGCTTGTATGTGCACTTTTCCCAAAATGCAACCGAAGAAGATCTCGAACAAGCGCGTATGGAAACCGCCAAGCTGCAGGCTGGGGACCCAACCAACAGACAATTGTGGTCGACCTTTATCGAAGAGTCGATGAAAGAATTCGAAAAGGTGTATCAGCGACTGGGCATTCATTTCGATGAAACACTCGGCGAAAGCGCCTATAATGACGCTTTACCCGAAGTTGTATCTTCGCTGAAAGCGTGTGGTTTGAGTACGGACTCTGAAGGTGCATCGATCATTCGCTTTCCCGAGGATACG